>JAHLWW010000116.1 GCA_019057715.1 Candidatus Jordarchaeum sp. JNZ_1113 | reverse complement strand
GCTTAAACGCTTAAAAATAAACTTTCTTCAGCAGTCCGCTTCCGGCTCCTGAGCAGGGAATTGATAGGCATCGCGATTTTTTTAAGTGAACTATACTGGAAATTAAATTGCGGGCGTGAGTCATATGCTGTCAAACTAATTAATTAGGATGGGGGGATAATGGCGTCGCGGGAGCTTAAACTTAAAATCGAACTTGTGCCTGCCCCGCTCTGGTATTCGTCTATATATAACATTTACAGGAAGGCTGGGATGCTGGATGAGTGGCGAAGGATTAAGGATGAGCTTTTCAGGAGAGAGGGGAAGAAGTGCTGGATTTGCGGTAGGGAGGGGGAACGTCTGGAGGCACACGAGTTTTGGGAGTATGACGATGAAAGGCATGTTCAGAGGCTCGTTGCGATACACCATATTTGTGACCTTTGCCACAAGGTAAAGCACATAGGATTCTGGTGTTACACGAAGGATGGAAAGGAGAAACTGGCGAAGCGGGGACTAAGGGAGGAGCAGTTGATCGATCACTTTTGCAGGGTTAACGGCTGCTCAAGAGAGGACTTCAAAAGACATATTGAGGAATCTTTTAGAGTCTGGATAGAGAGAAGTAGGCACCGATGGACGCAAGACCTTGGAGAGTATGACCCTAACAAAAAGCGGAAAAGCGAGGAATCAAAAGGGAGAGAGGCAGTCTAGGGATATTCGAGAGGCGAGTTATCTATTCTTTCCTGTTTATGTCTGCCGATGGGTTGTTCAGGAGAACGCGTTCATGGTGAACTTTTGGGTTTAGGCGTCCTTTAAGTTACCTTTAGAAGTGGCGCCTCGAGCTCATCCGCCAGGTGTGATTCTGCCTTTCTTCTTTTCTCTAGAAACTCGTAGTAACTTTTTGCGTTTCTCAATGCGTCACACGTCCTCCTCATATCTGGGTACACTGGTATTTTCTCTTTGACTAGCGTGTCCCTTAGTCTTACCCATAGTGCTTCGTCTCCCACGGGGGAGAGAACAACGACGAACGGCTTCCCTTTCTCTATGGCGTTCTTGCCCGACTTTATGAGTGCCTCCATGAATTCTCCTCTGAAGGCGTCACTCTGCCTCCAACTGTAAGCTAGATACATCACTGGCAAGTCAAATATTATCAGGTCTATGTTTGGGTCACCGGTCATGACATCTATGACTGTTGAGACGACGCCGGGATTGTAGTACGCGGCTGATACGTCGACAGGATTAATGACGCTTATCCCCTCAGGGTAAACACGCCTAACCTCTTCATCAATAAGCCTAATTGTTTCCTCTCTTAGGGGAGGAACCCTGAATCCTGCTTCGGAGAGAAGGTCGCTTATGGTGACGCTTGCACCGCCACTAATGGATATGCTGCCAACACTGTTCCCTCTTATCGGCGGGAGGAACGAAAAAGTGAGCGCTGTGTCGACAAGCTCTTCAAGTGTTTTGACTTCCACGACGCCCGTCTGCCTAAACACGGCGCTCCAAATCCTGTGGCTCCCCGCAAGAGATCCCGTATGCGAGGCACATGCTCTGGCTCCATCCTCGCTTCTCCCACCCTTCCACACTATGAGAGGCTTTTTCAGGGAAACCTCTAAGAAAGTCTCCGCTAGGCCCTTTGCATCCTTTATGCCTTCAATGTAGGCTGCCACAACTCTCGTTTCAGGGTCGTCCTTAAAGTAGAGCAGAAGCTCCTCCAGCCCTATGTCACAAGCGTTGCCAAAACTTACAACCTTACTGAACCTTAGCCCCCTAGTATGGCCGTAGAGTATAACTAGGTTAGCTAACCCACCGCTCTGACTTATAAATGCGACGTCCCCGGCGTCGAGAGGGAGGTTAGCTCTCCAAGCGAGTCCAATCCTCGGATTATAGAGGCCTAGACAGTTGGGCCCAAGAACACGTGTTTTGCTCCCTCTTATTATCTCTTTGATCTTCTCCTCAAGTTCTATGCCTTCCTTGCGTCCTGTCTCGCTGAAGCCAGCGGTGAATATGGCTACGAGCTTCACTCCCTTCTTAACGCAGTCCTCAATGATCCCCGGAACAGTATGCGCCGGCGTCTCAACGAAGACAAAATCTACCTTGTCAGGAATGTCTGTTACGCGAGGATAGACCTTCAGTCCAAGCTCCGGTATCTCGCTCCTACCTGGATTTACAGCATAAACTCTACCCTTAAATCTCAGAAAAGACCTGAGGAAGAAGTAACCCCTTTTGCTAGAAGCACCAACATCAGCCACAGTTTCAGGGTTAAAGGCATCATCCAGTCCGCTCTTCAAGCTACGCAACCTCCAAGACCGCAACCCACCACAAGAATAAATAATTTATCCGTTAACCAGCCTGTAAGAACTTACCCTTGTTTGACCCACCCGATGCCTCATTAGTGGAAGCTCACCCCTAGAACCCCCTCTTAAAACCTCACAATTCCCCCCACTAGTTCAGCGCCATTTATCTCTCAACATTCCTTTACATTTTTAGACGAACATGCTTAACACATAATTATTTAACAACAAAGTTATACATCTATGAACATGAAAATTTCGACTTATTCTTAACCAGCGAAGTTCAGAGTATAGTACTAAAGGGAACTAAAAAACCATCAATCCAAAATGATTCTAGATCAGCTTCAAGCAACCGGAAAAAGTGAACTTAAATCGATGCATTTACGCCCTCCAAGTTGGTTTATATGAAAAGAAATAAATAATTCCTTTAATATAACAATATAGAGGAGGGGTAAAGTAAATTGGAAGAACTTGACTCTGATAGTAGTAATGCTCGTAGTGGACTTCTCCCTGTTTTAGTTGAATTAAAAAGACGTCTCGAAGATGTTTACGGAAACGAGCTTATCGATCTAATCCCCCTCGGAGTTGGCCGTTCAGAGGACTCTGCAGATATAGACGTAGCAGTAGTTCTAAAGAAGAAAGAAGAAAGATTAAACAGCGACACAAAAAGTATACATGAGAAGCTAGAAAAACTAATTAAGAGAAAAAAGATAAACTTATACGTCGTCTCCCCGGAAAAACTTGAATTTGTCAAGTGGCCTCTCTACCTCCAGAAGAAATGGAGAAAACGTCAAGCATACTAGTTGGCTTGCGGAAAAAACTAAGCAGTCAAGCGAGAGATGTGCACAAAACAGGTCGAATACACTTAATGTACTTCTCAAGGAATTTCTTTTGATATTCAATCTGTATGAATTCTTTTAGCAAAATGACTAAATAGACGAAATGAATATATGTCATTGCAAATATTATAATATAATCAGGTGATTATAATGGATTCCGAAAATTTTAGAATGAATGGATACAAAATTCTCAATGCACCACATGGATTTCCGGATACCAAGAACTTGATCGAAGCGAATATTGTCGGGGTGAAGTCGAAAGCGAGCATTTATGGTCCTGTCTACTCTAAGAAAGTTATAAGTTACGCCTTAAATTTCATTTCGGATAAAACTGGCGAAGGCGTGTCTGAAAAAATTGAGACACTGGAGCAGCTGGCGGAATACCTATTATCGAAAACGGACAAGTATCCTACATCTTACTGTTCCATCGTTTACGCGGACATTAAGACGGAAGTCGAGCTTCAGGGGGAAGTTGGAGCTGCAACCCGCATAGGCGAAATGGGGTGGTGGCGAGGCTTCAAAGGAGACCCGGCAGAGAGAAACGTAAACGTAGAGAAACTTCTGCTTGATGTTTATAATGCTTCAATTTCGTTGAAGCTTTGCCCCAAAGAGTTTGGCTATAAGGTTAATAGTGATGGAACAGCTGATTTGTTGCTGCCAAGCTGTTACTATAAGGATGCTTGCCTGCGTGCATTTAGTGAGAATATTCTTAGAAGAGTTGATGGAAGAATGATGTGCCCCGTTGTTTCATCGCTCTGCCAGTTCTTCAAGTTTTCCTCAGGATACGATTGGGACTATGATCTCATCGAGTTTAACAAGCCACATTGCATCGTGAAAGCATACATGCTCTAGTCCCTCCTAAATAAATCATTTATTAGTTTTACTATTAATTTTTTCTTTAGAGAAACGTTGACTCCTACGTTTAGGAGACCATTTGGGTTCGTGTCGCTTTCCGTAGAGAAAAATTATACACTGTGACGTCGCCGGATGCTGGCGTTTCGGATGAGCGTGGCATTCTTGTTTTTCATGGGCTGGAGGAAAGTTATGCTGACGTTCTCCCATAGGGATTTTCCTGTAAGGCTAGTTTCCATGAAATAACGGGAAACTGGAGCTTGCAAGTAGATAAACTAGTATGTTGCTGGATTAACATAGCCCGTTAGAGTTGCAGAAAATGGGGCGTTTTTTCGACGTTTTATGCATTGCACGCAATTCGATGAGCTTTAGTGGAGACCGGGAAGCAGTTACGTCTTTAATTTCAACATCGCTACGTGAGGGAAGTGGCGTTTTAAGGATGAAGCCGATGGTGGGGATATTATTTCTGAGACACCGTTCAAGGATTCGCTTCACCGCTGCGAAATACTGTTCGTCTCACGTAGTGTAGCTCTGGGAGGCTGCAGAGCTCCAATGTATTAAGTTAAAAAGTGGATGCGAACAAGAAATTTTGATCCATCCTCATTAATTAGCCTGGCGTTGTAGGTCCGGCATATATCTCTTCTTTTGCAACACCTGAGAGACCTATAAGGTTAAATCTTAAGCCACGTTTTGATTTTGTGTGCGCTTGTTTTTTATGAGAAGCCGCAGAAGCTTTGCCTACTCTGGAGGCTGTTCTTATGATGGAAGAAAAACCTTTAAGTTTTCATGGTGCAACGTTGTGCATAATGGGTGGGAGGTGGAGTAAATGCCTTACGCGAAGGTTAGAGGCTTAAATATGTACTATGAGGTCCACGGTGAGGGGTTCCCGCTGGTTATGATAATGGGGCTTGGAGCCAACGTGTACTGGTGGGACCCGTTCATTATAGATGAGTTCTCGAAGCATTTTAAGGTGGTGGTTTTCGACAATAGGGGTGCTGGGAGAACCGATAAGCCTGGAGTAGAGTATACCATGAAGATGTTCGCTGATGATACCGTTGGCCTGATGGATTACTTGGGTATCAGTAAAGCGCATGTTCTAGGAGTTTCGATGGGTGGCATGATAGCTCAGGAGGTCGCGTTAAACTACCCTGACAGAGTTGAGAAACTCGTTCTGTGCGTTACTGCTCCTGGAGGGCAAGTTACTGTTCCACCTAAGCCTGAGGCGATGGCTCTATTGACCATGGATAGAAGCAAGTTAACTGACGAGCAAATAGCGAGGGAGACGTTAAAAGTACTTTACCCTGAGGAGTTCATTAAGGCGCACCCGGAGGTTGCTGAGGCGACTGTTGAAAGGATCTCGAAGTTCGTTATTCCGGCCGACGCCTACATGAGGCAGATCAACGCTATACTGAAGTTTAACGCTTACGATAGGCTTGGAAGCATCAACAAGCCGACTCTGGTTGTTTCGGGAGGAAAGGACATACTTGTCCCGCCGGAAAATGGAAGGTTAATAGCGGAAAAGATACCGAACGCTAAGCTGGTAGTCTTCGAAGGATCGGGACATGGGTTGATAACTCAAGAGAGGGAGAGGTTCGTGAAACTAGTGATAGACTTCCTTAAATAGGATAAAACTCGTCGCCTAGGAAAACTTTTACTGCTATTTCTCCCTCTTTTTGTTTTTGGTGAACATTATGGTGAAGTTTGTAGTTATGAGTGAGAAAGACAATGTTGCCACTGCAGTTTCAGAAATACGCTCAGGCACAAAGGTTAATGTCAGAATTGGAGGTCGAGAGTTGGAGGTTGAGATTAAAAACGACATACCATTCGGCCACAAGTTTGCCCTCAGAGACATAGATGTTGGAGGGAACGTGGTGAAATACGGGGAGGTTATAGGTGTTGCGACTAAGCCGATAAAGGCAGGGGAGCATGTTCACGTTCACAACGTAGTGAGCTCCTTTGTGTGGAAGGCGATGAAGGAGGCGGGGGAGCGTTGAGTGGGCTTGAATTTATGGGGTATAGGAGGAAGGATGGAAGCGTCGGCGTAAGAAATCATCTGCTCGTCGTCTCGGCAGTGTCATGCGCCAATCATGTAGCTAGGAGAATAGCTGAGCAGGTTAAGAACGCCGTGTCAATCACGCATCCTTACGGTTGCGGCCACATAGGAGAAGACTTTCTAAGAGTTTGGGGGACGCTTTCGGGCTTAGGTGCAAACCCTAACGTTGCCGGTGTCTTGGTCGTCGGGTTAGGGTGTGAGAACGTCACGGCCAGCTTGATTGCTGGCGAGATAGCTAAGACCGGGAAGCCAGTGGAGTGGATAAACATTCAGGATGAGGGAGGAAGCTTGAAGGCTGTGCAGAGG
>JAHLWW010000115.1 GCA_019057715.1 Candidatus Jordarchaeum sp. JNZ_1113 | reverse complement strand
AGCGAATGTATCAACAGTTTTAAATGTTATAGAGGACTGGGAGAAGGTGGACTGCTGCGCTGTGACTCCTGTTGACTCATTTGTAAAGAACAGTTGTTTTGCTTCTGCTGATCCATCGCGTATCGTGAATTCTTGTATGGGGTTAGCTATGGCGCCTGAGCTGTTAAGCCTTAAAACCCAGAAGTCGGTGCCGTTGACGTCGAACGACGAAGTTTCGCCTACTACCGTTATGTATCCATCAGCGTGTACGACGGCACTATAACCCTTATCGTTTTTCAGTCCTCCATATGTTCTCTGCCACTTTATGGTTCCGCTTTGGTCGATCTTCATCACCAGGAAGTCTTCGCCACCGGCACCGAAGGAGTTTGTGTGGCCAGCTAAGATGTACCCGTCACTGGCAACGGCAATGCTACAAGCCCATTCCACGCCTGGCCTTCCATACTTTTTCACCCACTGAACTTCTCCTGTAGAGTTAAGCTTTAAAAACAGAAAGTCGTGGTCGCCGTTCCAGTAGCCGGAGGAGTTGGTGTAGCCGGCCACAACGTAGCCATCACCAGCAACGGCAACACTCAAAGCGTAATCTATGCCCGGATTCTTGTAAACGTTCTGCCACTGTAGAGTTCCATCCATATTCAGTTTTATAACCCAGACATCCTCGTCGCTGGCGCCGAAGGATTTAGTGTAGCCTGCCACAACGTAGCCATCACCAGCAAAAGCAATGCCCCGAGCAACATCGTCGGTTCCCGACGCTCCGTATCTAAACTGCCATGTTATATTTCCTGTTGCCGGATCCAGCTTTAGAACACAGAAGTCGTAGTCGCCAGATCCAAACGAGTTGGAGTAGCCGGCCACAACAATTTTTCCTTCAGAGTCGAACGTAACACTATAAGCATAATCGAAAGATGCACCACCATAGCTTTTCTGCCACTCTACACCTCCCGTGGAGTTGAGCTTTAGAACCCAGAAGTCATAGCTGCTGGCACCTAAAGAATTGGTGTAGCCGGCCACAGCGTAGCCATCACCATCACCAGCAACAGCAACACTCAAAGCGACGTCTTCGCCTGTCCCCCCATAAGCTTTCTGCCACTGTATGGTGCCGTTGCTGTCAAGCTTTAGAACCCAGAAGTCGTAGTCGCCAGATCCAAACGAGTTTGTTTTTCCTACTACTATGCAGCCTCCATCTGGCGTGGCGGCGACGCTCATAGCGATGTCTTCGCTCGTGTTTCCGTATGTTTTCGCCCATGTAACTGGTGCTTTCTGTGTCTGCGCTGCCGGTTGGGGAGGATGACTATTACCTGCTGTACCATAGCTATGGAGAACACGAGCACTAGTACAAGTGTTGCGGTAAAAACGGTTACAGAAATCCTTCTCATTTTTCCACCAAAGCATTTGTATACATAACATTGTTAGTTTTTTCCTATTAAAAATGTCGTATTTGCTAGATAGTTGCGCGGGTTAGAGGTGTGGGTTGTAGTGTTTTGGACGTAAGTTTTATTTGTGTTGTGGCTGGGAGTGGGTGTTGTGGTGGTTGTGATGGGTGAGGCTGTGGAGAGGCGTTGGCTTCTTGTCTGTGGCGGCAGCATGGTTGCTTCGACGCTCGTAGGGCTTCTGGCGCTAGTTCTGGCGGTGGCGCTCTACGCGTCTTCCCCCATAATGCCTGTATACCCGAAGTTTCTGCCTTTCGGTCTGACTTTTCCGTGCATCAACGTCGGCTACAGTCCGGCTTGGCAGTATATAAGTGAGCTCGGGATGGGACCGACGGCGCCCATATTCAACGCGGGGATGATTGTTGCGGGCTTGCTGGCTTTGCCGGCGTTCGCTGTTGCCCGCAGAGTGATAGGGGGCTCGCTCGTGGCTACACTGGGGGTTCTTTTGGGGCTAGCAGGGTGCCTCTGCCTCGTCGGAGTCGGTGTTTTCCCCATGTCGCCGGCGTTCTTCATCACGAACCCACACCCGCTCGTGTCCATCGGCTTCTTCTCAGGAATGAGCTTGTCCGCAGCGCTCATAGGCTACGCAATGACGAAAAACCCCATGTTCTCAAGGGTTCATGGTTGGCTGGGAATAGCGGTTCTAATTGTAGGCGTGATTCTGGGAGTTACGGGGGACCCGTTGCCTGAGTGGGCTGCGGCAGTAGCGATAATAGCGTGGTTCTCAACGCTCGGATTCTGGCTGCTGGCTAAGGCCTTCAGGAAAACATGAACACTCTTACTATTTTTTCATGGTGGTTTGGTTGAGTGTAGATTTTTTCGTTGGGCTTGTGAGGAAGTGTGTTGAGGAAGCCGTTGAGCGTAACGTGGAAGAGGGGGTTCTCCTCTCTGGAGGGCTTGACACGTCCATACTTGTTGCGCTGGCTTCGAGAACGCGGAGGCTGAAGGCTTTCACCGTCGCCCTTAAGGGGGCGCCCTCCCCTGACGTTTACTACGCTGAGCTAGTGGCGAGGAGGTTCGGCGTCGAGCATAGGCTGCGTGTTTTCAGTCTCGAGGAGGCGTTAGAGGCTGTTCCTGACGTGATACGTGTGCTCGGTGTCTTTGACCCCATGGAGGTGCGCAACAGCATACCTATCTACATCGGGCTTGAGTATGCAGCGAAACATGTTGGGGGTGTAATGACGGGTGATGGGGCGGACGAGTTGTTCGCAGGCTACAGCTTCCTATTCGACCTCGGCGAGGATGAACTGGAGCATAAGCTTAGATCCATGTGGAGGGTTATGAGCTTCTCGTCGAAGCCTCTGGGCGCCTCTCTCGGCGTTACTGTCTCACAGCCGTATCTAGACCCCAAGGTTGTAGACTGCGCCTCTAGGATTCCAGCCGGCCTCAAGGTTAAGCGTGAAGGCGGAACTGTTTGGGGGAAGTGGATTCTGAGGAAGGCTTTCGAGGACATTATGCCACGTGAAGTAGCGTGGAGGACTAAGGCGCCAATAGAGGTTGGTTGCGGAACGTGCACCCTGCCAGAGGTCCTCAACGAGAAGGTGGGAGATGAAGAGTTCAGCAGAAAAAGAAGGTACTACCTCGAAAATGACGGCGTAGAGTTACGCGACAAGGAACACCTAACATACTACGAAGTATACAGGGAAATATTCGGGCCTCCGAGGGAAGCGGCGAAGACACCCGAGGGGAAAACCTGCCCGCACTGTAAAGCCGTGGTCCCAATAGAAGCCGCCTACTGCAAGACCTGCGGTAGCTACCCTCTCCCAGTCGTAAAAAACTCTAAGAACAAAATGTAAGAAAAATCCCACGCGTAACTCTAACTTGCTTTTCCGCTTGTTTTTGTCCCTCCCCTCCTACTAGCTCTTGTAACGTGCAACTTAAGGGTCTTTAGGACTGAAAGACGGCTTCATTCCAACTCAATGACCACTGTTCCTTCTTTTATTTCAGCTTCATCCGGTGACATGTATGCTGACTGTTAGAGGCATCATTTTACTTAACTAGCAACCGGGCGTGTTTCTTCGGCGACAGCACCCGAGTTCCCAGCTAGGAACCTTAGAGACGGCTAGCACTGGCAAGTCGTTCGCTTCTGCCTCATTACAGACGCAACTGAGAACTTTTCTCCTGCCACCTCCATGAAAGCTTTCTGTAGTTCTCCGGCTGTTGCGCTTCTTCACTCTGGTGTTCCAGTTTCAGTGGATTACCTTGTAGATGTTAAGCATAATTATGTTAATAAAACATTTTGTGATCTTAACGAATGGAAAATTTTTTAAACTTAGTAGCGAATAAAAACTTAAAAAGGTGGGGAGAGAGTGGCTTCTAAGAAACTGCTGGATATGTTGAATGACGCCATAGCGAGAGAGCTTCAGGTTTCCATCCAGTACATGTGGCAACACGTCCAATGGAGTGGCGTTAAGGGATTCGCTGTTCAAGAGGAACTAAAGAAAATAGCCATAACGGAGATGAAGCATGCCGAAGCAATTGCGGAAAGGCTATTCTACTTGGGTGGAATTCCTACGACGAAGCCCACAGAGATAGTTGTCGGAAAAACTCTTAAAGAGATGATACAGCGCAACGTGAAAGATGAGGAGAACGCTATCAGTCTATACAAAGAAATAATAGCACAGGCACGTTCAGAAAAAGACGAAACCACGGCTTTCCTATTTGAAGGAATCCTAAAAGATGAGGAAGAACACCACGACACATTCACCACTCTACTGGAAGACCTATGAACACTTGCTATAATAGCAAACTAAACGTTACTAGTGATGCCGCCAACTCTACTCTTATTATTTTTGTTTTCGTCTTTATGCGGGTTAAGCCGATAGAATCATTGTGCTACTTTTTAAAGACTTAGTATTTTGCTTGCGTTCTCTTTTAGGAGTTTACGTGCTTCCTCCTCGGTGAATTCTATCCCGTACTCTTTTCCCTTTTGAGGCAGGGACTTGATGAAGTTGACCCAGGCGTCGTCGCCCATCACTGAGACCAAGTATGGCCAGTCGGTGCCGAACATTATCCTGTCTTTTAGAGGTCGCCCCAGTATGGCTGGCATGTTGATCACGTCCCGGATGAGGCTGAGCCAGTAGCGCGTCATCCCCCTAGCACCTAACTGGTGTCCTGAGATCTCGGCGTAAACGTTTGGTCTGACGGTCATTATCTCCACGCACTTAAGGATCCATGTTAGCCCGCCGAAGTGGACGAGAACTATTTTAAGGTCAGGGAACTTCGCCGCGACACTGTCCACATATATGGGATCGGCGTACTTTGACTCCATGGGAGCGGATATTATGGCTGCCGTGTGGGAGTGCAGGGGCACGCCAAGCTCAACGCACTTCTCGTAGAGCGGATAGAACGCTGGGTTGTCGGGGTAGTAACCTGCAGTCGGGTGAAACTTTACTCCCTTCGCCCCCCACTCCTCCACAGCTTTCTCGATGAGCTTAATGGCTCTCTCGCCCCTCCTCGGGTCAACGGCACATAGGGGTACGAGCTTGTCGGGGTACTCGTCAGCTTGCTTAGCCACCCATCTATTCATCTCCTCAACAGACCACTTGGCCTCGCCTGTCTCAGGCATAAGTCCAAAGTCTACTCCAGTAATTATCGCCTTGTCTATTCCTGCAGCATCCATGACCTTGACGAACACGTCCGCGTTGGAAGACCAGAACTGGGGGAGCAACTGCTCCATCACGACCTCTTTAGGTAGCCCAAGAGTCTTAGCGTACCCATCTGCCGTGAAGCTCCAGAAAGCATCAGACCACATATCCTTATGAGCCAAATGCGCATGCACATTAATAACCAAGCGAACACCTCCCTCAACTCCTCCCTAAGAAGTTAGGGAGGAGGTTTAGGATAAAAAGGTTCTGGCGGTTTTGTCAAATATTGGCGAAAACGGAGAACACGCCTTCTCTCTAGAGATAAGCTTAACGCTCTCCTCTCTTAAAGTCTCATGATATTTTCAAGTGTCCCCTTCGCTTATCATGCTGGAAGCGCTGGAATAATTGCCTTTCCAAATCTCGCTTCATGCTAAAAAGGATATTTGAAATTTGACCTTTGATTGTAAAAAAGTAGATTGCACTCGGCAGAGACCGTACTTGGAGGCTCAGATTTTTGTGGCGTTTACTGGCTGGGGATTCTGGATATTTTCAAAGTTAGGTCGGCGAAACTACGCCCGAACTCTCTGCACAGTTTTTTGTCCTCTTCGCTCTCCGGCGCCTCCACCACCGCCAACCCGTAATGCTTATCCCTTGGGTTCCCCTTGATTATCATCCCATGGATTAGCATAGCCTTGACTATCGAAAGCAGTGTTGTTTCGGCGCCAGTCGCCGTTCCACCAGAGGTAGTGAAAGCCGCTCCAACCTTACCTTCAAGCTTACCATGTATTACAACACTTCTATCAATCAAATCCTTCACTTTGGCGCTCATTCCACCATAGTATGTTGGCGATCCGATCATTATTCCATCAGCACCTAGAAGGTCGTCTAGATCCGTCTTGTCAACCTTTTTAACCACGCAATTTACACCCTTAACACTACTCACGCCCTCAGCTATCAGAAAAGCCGCCTTCTCAGTATTCCCCGTCTTTGAATCATAAATCACCAGCACGCTCACCATAATTAAACCCCCTAAATATTCTAACACCCCAAAAGCCTCTCTTCTAGCATATAACTTCTAAAGCTTTCCTATAACTGCGTAGGACCAAGCAGCAAGTTGAATTTTTATATACCTGAGTTTCTTTGTGGAACATATATTTCGTTGTGGTTTGTTTTAGGTAACAATGGAGGCTTTCTATATTTGTGTTACTGCCGATGAAAGTTTCACTATGATGTAAAAATAGGAATTGAATTTTTTAGTAAATTAATCAAGTTTTATTGCAACATATTCAACATAGTTAAATTATTAG
>JAHLWW010000114.1 GCA_019057715.1 Candidatus Jordarchaeum sp. JNZ_1113 | reverse complement strand
GCTTTAAAAAAAGGGGGTGCGTAATGAAAAAGAGGTTAGAAGGCGTTAAGCTTGGAACTTTGGTCTTATTTGTAATTACATTTGCATTTTTGTTTGTTCGTCTTATTTACGCTACTGAGGTTGTAACTCTGAAGTTTGGTACCCCGTTTAGCCCTGATCACACTTTTAGCAGGATTGATCAAAAATGGATTGAGAAGATTGAACAAGAATCAGGAGGCAAATTAAAGATACGGCCATTTTGGGGGGGTACTATCATCACCGGTGCCAGCACTGTTGATCAACTTGCCAGTGGTGTAGTCGATGTGGCACATGTAGCCATACATATGGAAAAGACAGGATTTGATTTTGCAAGGAGTTCGATTTTATTTTTCTGGAAATTTGAACCACAAAAAGCATACGAAGTTTTTAAAAGTGTAATGCTTAAAAATCCATACATAGAACGCGAGTATAGAGAACGTGGTATTAAGGTAATCGCATGGACTTCTACCACATTTTATCAACTCATTACTAAAAAACCTGTGAGGAAACTATCTGACTTAAAGGGTATGCGACTTAGAGTGTTGGGGCCTATGGGAGAGATACTCAAAGATTTTGGCGTTGAATCTGTTGCGTTACCTGCTTCGGAGATATACGAAGGCTTGGCAAAAGGCGTAATTGAGGGATTATACTTGCCAGCGGAGTCTTTAAAGACAATGAGGGTAGCAGAAGTGGCAAAGTATTGCACAATGATCAACATAGGGCAAGGGCCAAACGCCGCAAGGGCGATCAACTTAGCAACTTATGAGAAACTTCCGGAAGAACTAAAAACTGTTTTAGACAAAAACATCGACTTCTGGACCTTAGAGTCCATTAAGGCTTTTACAGAAAGTGATCAAGTTGGTATAAGCTTTGGAAAGGAACAAGGAGTAGAATTCATTACGATGCCGAAGGAAGAGCTTTCACGTCTAGCTGAGGCGATTGAGAAATATAACATGAAAATCATTGAAAATTTAGAGGCTAAAAAGATTCCGGCGAAAAAGATCTATAACGACATAGTTACGTTGGCAAAGTGAGATAGCTCTTGCAAGTATGTAAGTATATTTTTTGAAACACCGAAAGGAGGCACAAGATGAAGGTAAAAGGCTTTTGTGTAGTCTTAGTTTTAATGCTTGTAGTTTTCACCGTAATTGCAGGGGCAGTGAACGTGCGGGCGCAAGAGAAAACAATAGAGTTGACGTACGGCAGCCCGTATCCTCCGGATCACACATTTAGTGTTGTGGATAAAAGATGGATTGAGAGAATTCAGGAACAAACCAAGGGTAGGGTGAGGATAAAGCCCTATTGGTCGGGGACTTTATTGAGTAGCAGGGACGGGGTGGATGAACTGGTGCGTGGTGTAGTTGATATTGGTTTGATCCATCCTTCATACGCACGGACAGGATATCATATTCACAAGAGTGCTTATTACTTCTTTTATGGCGCGAACCAAGAAATTGGCAGAAAAGTATTCTTGGAATTACTGAAGCGCATTCCTGAGATAGAAAAAGAATACGAAGGTTTGAAAGTATTGGCATGGACTTCAGGTGTTGACTACCAATTGCTTTCTAAGAAGCCGATCAGGCGCATAGAGGATATAAGAGGGATGAGGGTGAAGGTGACTGCGGAATTGGCTGACGTGTTTAAAGCACTTGGGGCAGAGGGGGTTATGGTACCAATGGCTGAAACCTACGAGCAACTGCAGAAGGGAATCTTGGATGCTGCCCTTATCTCTTATGAGGGGCTTAAATCCTTTAGATTGGCTGAGGTGGCAAAGTACGTGGTGGTTTTGGATTTTTACCGCACGCACGGTGGAAGTAGGGCTATAGGACTGAATACATGGAATAAGTTGCCGGACAGCGTAAAGCAAGTCTTCGAGAATAACATCGAATTTTGGGGAATCGAAACAGATCGAGAATTTGAAAAAGCCCATAAGGAAGGGATAGAGTTTGCGAAACAGCTAGGCGTAACTTTCGTGAGACTTCCGGATGAAGACATGGAGAAGTTTTATGCTCCCTTGAGGGAGATTGCGAAGCGTAAAGCGGAAGAACTAGACAAAATGGGACTGCCTGGAACCAAAATACTCACGGAGGCTCAAAGGCTGATACAGGAGTATAAAACTAAAAGGTAACGATAGGTAACGATTAACTGAGAGATGGAGTTCTTCGAGGGGAAAGAAGGGTGGAATTAAGTGCTAAGGAGAAAGATAGGCTTTTGGGCATGCTTAGAAGGGTGCCTCGTGACCAATGGAGGTTATCTGTTGAAAAGGCTCGTCTTATCACTGAGTCTTATAAAATGAGTGAAGGGGAACCAGAAGTTATTCGGCAAGCTAAGGCCATGGTCCATGTCTTGAGAGGGATCCCCATATGGATTGATGCCGACGAACGAATTGTAGGCCACGGGGCTAGCGCACCGGGCGCTATAGAGATAGATCCCTTTCTCGGTCCTATTAACCTTGCTTATCTCAAGGAAATGCAGGAAGAAGGTTTGGTTGTGATTGAGGATACCGATTGGCCTTTAATAGAGGAAATTGCTGACTATTGGAGGCAGAAAAACTGGCAGACGCGAACGTGGAGGCTTGCAGATAGAACCTTGCGCGAATTTTTGAAGGTAGGGATATGGTTGCCTCCCATAGAGGATTTCGAAGAAGGAA
Organism: Candidatus Jordarchaeum sp. JNZ_1113; assembly: GCA_019057715.1. Taxonomy (GTDB): domain Archaea; phylum Asgardarchaeota; class Jordiarchaeia; order Jordiarchaeales; family Freyrarchaeaceae; genus DTBI01. The sequence continues at coordinate 3,691 of JAHLWW010000114.1, read as the reverse complement.
TAGGTGCCTACGCGGGGACAGGGCTTGGACTTTATCATGGTCTACACCTTGGTGTTTTAAAATATGAAAAGGTGTTAAGCAAAGGCCTTCTGTCTATGGTCGAGGAGATTAAAGAGAAACTGGAGGAACTTAGGTTTGACAGTACACAGGCCATTGAGAAGAGGTTGTTCTATGAGGCAGCGATTATCATACTGGAGGGTATCCTTGAATTTGCAAAGAGGTTTTCACAGCTAGCTCGTGCCAAGGCTTTGGATGCCTCCAATGGAAGAAGAGAGGAACTTCTAAAAATTGCAGAGATATGTGAAAAGGTTCCTGCCAAGCCAGCCACAGGTTTCTGGGAGGCTTTGCAGGCTTTCTGGTTCACGTATCTTATGTGTAACCCGAGTCCTACAATTGGAATGGGTAGGTTTGATCAGTATATGTACCCATTTTATCGCTATTCTATAGAAGTGAAAGAATGTACAAAGGAAGACGTTCTTTCTTTGCTCTGTGAACTTCGGATAAAGGACATGGAATTGGTTCGTTTGGCACTGCGTCCGGTGAAGAGAATGCAACATACTGGTCAAGCAAAATGGCATAATATGGTAATTGGAGGGACGGATAAAAATGGTAACGATGCAACGAATGAGTTAACTTACTTGGTCTTAGACGCAGCTAAGATTTTGCGCACCCCACATCATACTGTTACATTGAGAGTGCATGAACGTACGCCTAAAGCCTTGCTTACCAAAGCCCTTGAGGTAGTGCGTACAGGTGTAGGGATGCCGGCATTAGTTAGTGATTCCTCGTATGAGCGTTTTCTTGTGTCTAAGGGTGTGCCTGTCACGGAGGCCAGGGACTATGCCCTTGGCGGTTGTCTTGATGTAGCCTTGCCTGGTCAACTGAGGATCGTTGAAGCTAATTTTTTCGTAGTTCCAAAAGTGCTCGAAGTTTTTTTGAACGGCGGTAAGGATCCGAGAACTGGGCTTGAAGTAGGGCCATTTCGTATCGAGTTAAAGGAATTGAGGACGTATAATACGTTCGTTCGCTATTTTAAACAGTATCTAAAACACTTCATTCAATTGTGGAGTTGCGCGACCAATTTACAGGCGTATACGAAGAAAGACATAATGAAACATGTGTTTGAGGCATTGCTTATGGAAAATGGTATTGAAGAAGGTAGAGGTTTCTACGAGCTACGTTTGCCTTACAAGCTAAACTCCGTGTTATTGCCAGTGGGGGTAATTAATGTGGTAGATTCTCTAGCTGCTGTGAAAAAGTTGGTGTATGAAGAAAAAAAGATTTCATTGCTCAGGTTGAAAGAAGCTTTGGATGCTAATTGGGAAGGCGCTTATGACATAAGGAAAATGTGCCTTGAAGCCCCTAAATATGGCAATGACGACGATTATGTTGATAGCATAGCGTCTGAACTCTACTCTTTCCTTGCAAAGACTGTGGGAAGTTTTCGTTCTGTGCTTGGTGGAAGACACGGTCTAGGAGGCGTTTCTATTGCTTCGATGTGGCTGGGCGGAGCAATTACTGGGGCTACACCTGACGGACGGTATGCTGGAGAAGTTTTGGCAGACGGTTCTATGTCCCCTATGAGAGGGAGGGATAAGTGTGGGCCAACGGCGGTGCTGAAGAGCGCTTCTAAAATAGACCAGTCGAAGTTCGCTTCTACTTTGCTTAATATGAAGTTCCATCCGTCTTCTTTAAAGAGCGAGGATGATCTTAAAAAGCTGGCAGATCTAATCATGGTGTATTTTTCGATGGGTGGTAAACATATACAATTCAACGTAATTGACAAGAAGACGCTAATAGAAGCTCAGGTGCATCCAGAAGAGTACCGTGACCTGATAGTAAGAGTTGCTGGCTATAGTGCGTACTTCGTTCAGCTGGGTAAAGCAGTTCAAGATGAAATAATTCAGCGTACGGAACACTGTTTGTGAGAAAGGCAGTGGTTACTGTCCTTGCAGTTGGTGATGTAGCACCGATGACCTTTTCGCCACAATGGGCAAATGTTGTAGCAAAAATCAGAGGATCTCAATCTATTTTCGTAAACGTTCAGGATTTTTTGCGGCAAGGGGACATTGTGTTCTGCCAGTTGGAAATCCCTATATCAGCTCGCGCGAGATGGTCACTCCCGCAGGCGAGACGTTCTGACCATGGAGATCCCAGAACCGCACGGCTAATAAAGGAGGCTGGGTTCAACGTTGTGTCCTTCGCTAGTAACCATTGCATGGACTGGGGACCGGAGGTGATGTTTGACACTGTGGAAGCGCTTGAGAGGGAAGGCATAAAAGTAGTAGGAGTAGGAAAGGATATTTGGGAAGCGCGTAAACCGGTGACCTTTGAAGTAAAGGGTGTCAAAATCGGCTTTTTAGCCTATAACTCGATACTTCCAATGGGATACTGGGCAGAAGAGAACCGTCCGGGTTGTGCGCCATTAAGGGCTTTTACGTTGTATGAACCCATTGAACACGACCAACCAGGGACACCCTGCCGTATTCGAACTTTCCCTTGTCCAGAAGACCTTCGTAATGCTGTTGATGATGTTATCTCTCTTAAGGCAAGGGTAGACATCGTCATAGTATCCTTACATTGGGGCATCCACTTTGTCCCCGCGGTTTTGGCCGAATACCAGAGGACGGTCGCGTATGCGTTAATAGATGCAGGGGCAGATCTAATACTGGGACATCATGCCCATATACTAAAACCAATTGAGTTCTATAAAGGCGTTGCGATATTCTACAGCCTGGGCAATTTCGCTACTGACCTTCCTTTTTCTGAGGAGCAAATCAAGGATAAAAGTTTTCGTGAAATCCAGAGCTTAAATCCTACGTGGTTGCCTAGTCCTGATGTATTGTACAATTGTCCAACTGACTCTGAGAAAACAGTGATTGTATGTTGTGGTCTTACTAAAAGTGGAATAATAAATATATCTATACGTCCAGTGTGGATAGACAGAAAGACAGCATGTCCAGAGTTATTAACGGCAACTGATCCTAGATTTTTTGAAGTTGTAAATTATTTGTGCGATATATGCAGAGCAGTGGGCTTAGAATTTAGGTATAAGGTAGACGGTGACAACGTATTGCTATGGGAGAAGTAGGAAATATCTCGGAAACAATTGCTCAATATATAGCTGAGACGTCATATGGTGTATTACCGCAAGAAGTTGTGCATGTGACAAAGGCATGTATACTGGATACATTAGGTGTTATGTTAGCAGCTAACACCCTTGGAGAGGGGGTAACAGAAATTGTCGATCTTGTGCTTAGATGGGGAGGTAAGGAAGAAAGTACCGTTGTCGGTTACGGGATAAAAGTGCCTGCTCCTTTGGCCGCTTTAGCTAATGGTGCGATGGCTCATGCGCTTGATTACGAAGAAACTTACGATCAAGCAAGAGTACATCCAAGTGCAGCCACAGTGCCAGCAGCTTTCGCAGTTGCGGAGAGTCAACCTAAGGTCAGTGGTAAAGATGTGATTTTGGCTATTGCATTGGGAAATGAGATTGTCATAAGAGCTGGTCGTGCCGTGGACAAATCAAGACCAGGACCATGGTTTACCCCACCAATTCTGGGGGGACTTGGTGCTGTTGTAGCGGCTGGCAAGATATTAGGTCTATCGCCTCAGGAGATATTGTCTGCTTTCTCGTTGTTGTTATTTCAGCTTAGTGCAAGTAACGAATTGCTTCGTTCTAAAGGATCGG
>JAHLWW010000113.1 GCA_019057715.1 Candidatus Jordarchaeum sp. JNZ_1113 | reverse complement strand
GGCAATACGCAACCCCTCAGGAGTTGCTGAGATCTGCACGTGATCACTGAACAGCTCAGCGTCTTTTAGCGCTTGAACAAGGGCGTCAGACAGCATTTTCGCTTCAACGTTAAACTTGATGGATGGTGTAGGCGGCTCTTCCCCTCCTATATCTAGGAGGGACAGCCTAAAGGTTCGTGTGGTGGCCCCCTTAAGATGCACGCGAAGGCTGCCTGCAGCTTCGTCAAGAACGAGCTCCAATTCGTCGCTTGCACCTGCTCTACGCATTACTTTCCCCATCTCGTCAAGGCTCATCCCTATAGCTACCTCGCCACTGCACTCGTATTCATCAAATATTCCGACGGGAAGATAGACGTCCACCATAGCGACATGGCTTGGATCCATCGCTCTAACTTTCACGGCATCTTTACTCGCCTTAAAGACAGCCTCATCTACAAGTACGCTTATCGCGTCGATGACCCGCTTCCAAGTTTTCGCGTCTGAAAACTTCGCTCTAAACGGCAAGTTTTCCCCTCCTTCATAACACCCTTAATCTTCATGTTAAACCATGCTTTTTAATCTTCTTAACTTTCCTGTAAAGCCCCAAATCTAAGGAACTCATGTCCTGTATGATCTCCGCATTTATGTATACGCTTCCTTTCCCATTTTGGGATACTGAGCCAAAAACCCTAACGATCCTCCCAACTTCAGGAACAGAAGTTTCACTCGGCAGGAGCACTTTAATAATCCCTGTTCCATCATCAACGACAATATAACTTGAAGTTGACTCCACCACCACACCCATAATTCTCACAGTGCGGTCTAGTAATGATATCTCCTTAATGTCCTTAGGGCAGCATGTGGTTTTGGCGAATACTTTCCTGCCGGTCCAAAACTGTATGAACTCACTCGGAAACCCCTTTTATTCAGGTTGAAGGAGAAAGACATAAATTTTTTGTAAAACGCTAAGGAAAAAATCCGGTTAGTTGCTCGCTACCGTTAAAACCACCTGTTCCAGAGCCTGCCTCAAAATGCTGTACATTTTAACTCTCTTTCTAGGGTCTATTGCAACCATGCCGTATGTTGGAACTTCAAGTATGCTTTCCACCTGACTGGGTTTCATGGCTCCTGGAAGATCCTGCTTGTTAGCTATCCCTATGATAACCGCATCAGTTTTCTGCCTAACTTCATCTATTATCCTCTTAGTCTGCAGAACGTTTTTCGGGGTCGAGTCGCTCACAGCGAAGATCACCTTCGCCCCCTTTATGAAGTCGTCCCAAAGGAACCTGAATCTATCCTGCCCTGCGAAGTCCCACATGCAGACCTCACATTCGCCGATCGACAAAGAACCAAAGTCAACACCTATCGTCGGGTCGTAGCTCTTAACAACCCTGTTCTCGCTCAAGAGCGTTATAATACTCGTCTTGCCAACCGAGGGCAACCCCAGAAAAACAACCTTAACGTACTTCAACCAAGCTTCATCCTCCAGACCTTTCTCGAGTCATCCTTCACCCCCAACATTTTGAAGCTTAGTATTACAGAGAACACCCTCGGATCTTTCACATGGCTTCCTCGAAACTCTAAGAAATGCTTCTCTAAAACTCAGGAAAGCTTTTCTTTCACTTATGATAAAAACTGGAGTGAGGTGTTAACTATGGGCAGCTTTAGGTTTCTCGAGCACACCGCTGATGCTAAAATAGAAGCAAAAGGGGAAACCATCGAAGAAGCCTTCGAAGAGGCAGCTAAAGCACTCTACGAATTAATGACGGACACCTCAAGGATCGAACCTAAAGTAGAAAGGAGCATAACTGTTGAAGGAGAAGACCTAGAGAGTCTCCTTTACAACTGGCTTGAAGAATTCATTTACCTAACAGACGCTGAGGGCCTAGTATTCTCCGAGGTTAAAGTTAAGGCAATAGAGAAAGAGAAAGATGGACGTTACAGGTTAACGGCGACAGCAAAGGGTGAAAAGTTCAATCACAAGAAGCACGTGTCAAAGACTGACGTCAAAGCAGCAACGTATCACGAAATGGAAATCGACATTAAAAAAGATAAAACTCGCTTAGTATTCGTCCTTGACATATAAAAAACAAGCAAGCTATTTTTTCACACAAAACATAGCCTTACTCGGCTCTTTCCTCTAAATTTCCTGGAGGAAGGACATAAAACAACGTTTGGGGGGAATCGTTGTGTTTGGCGCGGGGGGTGGGATTTGAACCCACGCGACCCGTCCGATAGCGCATGATGGCGCGCGGCGTCATGCACCTTTTCGGGTCACTGGCTTTCAGGTGCGGTTTAAACTCCAGGCCAGCGCCTTTTATGGGTTCCTCCGGAACTAGCCACTAGGCAACCCCCGCTTACCAAGTCCTTCTTATTTCAGAGAAGGAATAATAAATGTTTTTGCGCTCAGCTCCACACATATATGTACTTGGGCATTGTCACCCCTTGTTTTTCTAGTCGCTCCCTCACGATCCGATTTATTTTTTCCTCTGTTAGTGTTCTTATCTGTTGAGGAGCGAAGATCCCTATGTCCGTTATGATTAAGTCTATTAGTTTCGGAGGCGTGACGTCGAAGGCGGGGTTATATATCATTATCTGCCCTCTCCCGGGTTTTCCTTGGACGATGACTTTCTGGGGCGGCCATTCTTCTAGGCTTTTACTCGAAATTATCCCCTTTTCCTTTTTGTCTTTTGCTTCAAGGATATATGGGTACGTTATTTCGTCTATGCTTCTTTCCTCTATAGGGATGCTTCTGCCTTCGCTTGTTTTCAGGTCTATGGTGCTGTAGGATGTAGCATAGTAGAAGTCTATGTTTCCGTATAGTGTTGCAATGCGCGCTATGTCGGCCGAGCCTATTTTGTTAGCTACTGAGCCGTCTCTTGCAATCCTGTCCACTCCAAGTATAACTTTCGAGACTCCGAAGCGCTCTATTGCTGAGGAGATCATGTTGTCTGTTATGATCACCACCGGCACACCTGCCCTGTTAAGCTCCCACGTCGTAAGCTTGAAGCCTTGGCTTCTGGGTCTGGTCTCCTTGGAGACAACTATCAGTTCTTTTCCCTCAACGTACGCTTCTTCTATCATTCCTAGGGCGTGTCCCCCAAAACTCGAGGAAAGGCTTCCGCCATTGCAGTGAGTCATTATTACGTCGCCGTCCTCTATGAGAGGTTTCCCCTCCTGCCTTAGGTACCAGTTCATGATCAAGTCGGAGGCAAGCACGTAGTCTGCAGTCTCTCTGATAGCTTCAACGGCTTCTTCGACGCCTCCGCTCCGAATAGCGTTCTGTGCTGCTTTTATGCAAAGTTCTACAGCCCATTTTAGAGGAGAAGCTGTTGGCCTCGTAGAATTCAGGAATAACGCTGCCTCGTTAAGCTTTTCCATGAATTTTTCTTCTTTAAGGTTTCTGAAGCTGTTTGCTGCAAGTAACATTGCGTAGCCGGCGGCACAACCTATAGCCTGGCTTCCTCGAACTATCATTCCTTTTATTCCTGGGTTTCCAGCTTCTCTCCAGTCCTTTGTTTTCCAAACTGTAACTTCAAATGGAAGCTTAGTTTGGTCAAGTAGAACCAGCTCTTCGCTCTCTCCATCATAATGAACTGTGAGAGGTATGTTCGTCTTTACGTGAACATATGCTCCTATTTCCGCGTCGAACTCCAGCCCTATCTTGGAAAAAACTTTCTCAAGCACATCCATAAATAAACCTCCAATAGAAGGCCTTCGTTGCTCGGACACTCATACTTTATCAAGGATTTTAAGCAACTCGGACAGGTTTTCGATCACGTGGTCAGCTTTCTCCGACTCGTTACTAGGGTCATGTTTTGCGAGAAGATCCCTTTTGACTCTTATAGCTTTGGCCCCGATAGTTCGAGCCCATGCTATGTCATTCTTAGGGTCGTCTCCTACTATGACGATATGTTCGGGTCTAACTATGCGGCTCAACTTCTGCTCGAGAAAGGGGAAGAGCTTTTTAAGAAACTCCGGTGATGGCTTACAAACGTTAAAGTCCTCTGACGTGACTAAGGCATCGTAGTGTTCCCCTTCTTTCAAGCCGAATAACTTAATCTTTTTTTGAGCCTCCGCGTAGTCGTTATTAGTCACTATGACCACAGTGAATTTTTCCATTAGCTTTTCTAGGGTTTCTTTCGTGTCCGGGTATGGTTCAGCCTTGCTCTCAAAAACAGACCAGTAACGCTCCTTAACTTCCTCATAAAAACTTTCAGGCAGCCTTACACCCAGTTTATTTTCCAGTTTATGGAGGAGCATCATCCACCTCAAATTCTTGTCATGTCTTTTAGGGTTAAGGTGGTATATTTTATACTGCTCGTTTTTCGTTTCCTTGTAGAGGGTGCGCATCTCTTCCTCATCAATAGTCCTGCCGAGACGCTTAGCGAGCTCCTCAGAAATAAACTTAAGAGTTTCAGATATAGCATCCTCTTCGGGTATCAGAGATAAGCCAAGCGTCCCGTCGAGGTCGAGGAGAAGCACTTTTCCGCTATGATTTTTCCCTGAAATCTCAGTCCCCTCCTTCAAATTACCAAAAGGCGAGTCTTAAATTTACTTCAAGGAATATATAAGTGTTCTCTCAACGATGAAACACCTGCATTGATTCCCAAAAAATAGGTCAGTGTTTATACCAAAGTGTACGTGTAATACTTTTTCCACAAAATGCCTTGTGCAGGAAGACGAAACAATGCTTTTATTCAGGTGTCTTCTCTCTTCTCATTAGATAAAAATAAAACTAATAATACAGCTGGTTTTAGCGAAGGTGGGACATTGTGCAAGTTTTGCTACAAGCATGGTGGAGGGAAGAAGTGGTATCTAAATGAGAGAAACCTTTCCGTGAAGTTAGCGAAGGAATTGGGATACGAAGTGTGGGAGCTGGACCATTGGAAGTTGATCGATAAAGTTTATGGTGACGCCGCTAAGACGCTGTCTGATGTCTTCGATGATCCAAACCTGCTGGAACCAACGAAGAAAATGATCGAGGCAATGATACAGAAAGATGAAGGCACACGCGTTTTTCCTGAAGGGCATCTTGGACAAGTTATTACGGTTGAAGAAGCTAAAAAGGTCGTCGAGATTTCTGGGGAAATTTACAGAGTGATGTGTCCCTGCCGATGGATGAATCGAAACGAGAAAGTTTACACGTGTATGCCATTGGGGTTACATGGAGAAACAGCAAGGGTGTTCCCTGACCACGCTCCTAATGGAGTTGAAATTCTCAGCGTGGAGGAAGCGAAAGCTTTCCTGGATGAATGTGACGAGAAAGGGCTCGTTCATACGATTGCTGGAACCCCGCTTCCTTTCGCCTTCGCTCTCTGTAACTGCGAATACCCCGAGTGCATCGCCCTTAGGCCAAGAATCGATTTTAACGTCCATCACCTTTTGAAGGGGCACTACGTCGCATTCTTAGACATAGATAAATGCATAGGATGTGGAAGCTGCGTGATTCGTTGCCAGTTTGGTGCTGCCACGCTCCGCCCAACGATGGAGAAAGCATACATTGACCCTTGGAAATGTTTTGGGTGTGGGGTTTGCAGAGCGGCATGCCCAGAAGGAGCCATCACGCTTGTTCCAAGGGAGAACATACCTGCATTAAAGGAGGAATGGTGATTGCCGGTAAAGGTTTCAGTAGAATGGGTTGGAGACAAATGTTCTAGACCCCAAGATTGCGGAAAATGTTTGGAAGTTTGCCCATGCACTGTTTTTGTTAGGTATGCGACGGACAGAGAGCCCAATAAGGAACCAGAGAGCTACGTAATAGTTCCATCCTTTAAGAGGTTCTGCATACTATGTTACAGGTGCGTCGAGGCGTGTCCTAACAAAGCGATTAAGGTAAGCGTCCAAGAAGCTTAATACTTTTCTTTTTTGAAGGGAGGTGTGTTTTTGATAGAAGTTGAGGTTAAGTATAAAGTTTCAAAGGAGGATGCAGACCGTGTAGTTTCGCGGGTTTTATCCATAGGTGGGCTGCTTCTAGGCGAGGAGGTTCAAGAAGACGTCTACTTTCAGCACCCCTCAAGAAACTTTGTGGTGACCGATGAAGCACTGAGGGTTAGGTGTGTCGGAGACCGGGTGGAGGTCACCTATAAGGGGCCAAGAATTGATTCAAAATCAAAGACTAGAGAAGAAATTAGGGTTGAAGTTGGAAGCTTCGCTGATATCTTGCTTCTTCTCGAGAAATTAGGTTTCCTCCAAGTTGCAAGGATCATCAAAAGGAGGAAAACCTACCAGCTGGGTGAAAACCTCCTTCATCTGGACTACATTAACGGCATCGGGTTTTTTGTTGAAATTGAATCAATAGTTGAGGATGAAAATGATGTGGAGAAGAAGCGTGACGAGTTGCTGAGTAAGGCCGAGAAACTGGGCATCCCGGCGGACGGCTTCGAGCTCAGGTCTTAC
>JAHLWW010000112.1 GCA_019057715.1 Candidatus Jordarchaeum sp. JNZ_1113 | reverse complement strand
TAAGGTCAAGAGGTTCAGCGATGTGAAGAGCACGGTTAGGGCTTCTCTCAGGGAGGCGGTGCTTGACGTTCTGAAGAGCGGGGGAAAAATAGACCTTGTCAGGCTCGTGGAGGAAAAGAAGAAAACTGGCGAGCCACTCACAATTGTTTTTTTGGGTGTTAATGGAACCGGGAAAACGATGACCGTAGCCAAAGTAACCCGCTTTCTTCAGAGAAAAGGCTTTTCATGCGTTCTCGCTGCTGCAGACACCTTCAGAGCAGGAAGCATAGAACAACTCGAGAAGCACGCGAACGCGTTAGGTGTTAAATGTATAAAGCAGTCTTACCGTTCCGATGCTGCCGCTGTCGCGTGGGATGCCGTTGAGCATGCTAAGGCAAAACACATAAACGTTGTCCTAGTGGACACCGCTGGCAGAATGCAGACGGACAAAAACTTGTTGGACGAAATGAAAAAGATAGTGAGAGTTGTAAATCCAGACCTTAAAGTGTTTGTTGGTGACGCGTTAACGGGGAACGACGCCGTCGAACAAGCTGAGAAGTTCAACGAAGAAGTGGGCATAGACGCCATAATCCTAACAAAGGTCGACGCAGACGTCAAGGGGGGCGCAGCCCTGTCAGTGACATACGCCACAGGAAAACCTATAATGTTTATAGGCGTAGGGCAGGGATATGACGACCTAAAGGAATTCGACCCAGAATGGTTCGCAGAAAGGATAGTTTAAAAGAAAAAGAGGGAAACAATGGCTAGAAGCTTCCTTTCAATAATGGACGTCTCACACGAGGAACTGGAATACTTGCTACGTGAAGCGGAGAGGATCAAAAATAACAATGCTCCATCTAAGGTTCTCAAGGGAAAAGTACTCGCGGCTCTTTTTCTTAAACCATCAACAAGGACTAGGGTTTCATTCGAAGTGGCTGTAAGACGTCTCGGAGGAGACCTAATTTTCCTCCGTGGAGACGAGCTGCAACTGGCCAGAGGAGAGCCACTAAAGGACACGGCGAGAGTACTTGGAAGATACGTGGATGGGATCATAGCGAGGGTCTATCGTCATGAAGACCTAAAAATATTAGCGGAGTATTCTGAAGTGCCCGTCATAAACGCTCTAAGTGACAGAGAGCATCCATGCCAGGCACTCGCCGACATGCTCACAATAAAAGAAAAACTTGGAAGGTTGAAAGGCGTCACACTGGCATTCGTAGGAGATGGAAACAATGTTTGCCACTCCCTTCTGTTAGCGTGTAGCATGCTCGGAGTAAATATCAGAGTGGCAACCCCTGAAGGTTACGAGCCAGCTAAAGAAATAGTTGAGACAGCATTAGCTGTAGCGCCACCGAAGACAGAAATTCAGGTTCTAAACTCTCCCGAAGAAGCAGTTAAAGGCGCAGATGTGGTTTACACTGATGTCTTCGTTAGCATGGGAGACGAAGCTGAAGCCGATGAAAGGCTTTCCGTTTTTCTACCGAGGTTCCAAGTGAACAAGAAACTGCTAAGCCTAGCTAAACCAGGCGCCATAGTAATGCACTGCCTGCCAGCGCATAGGGGTGAAGAGATAACTGAAGATGTTTTAGAAGGGAAGTGTTCCGTCGTGTGGGATCAGGCAGAAAACAGGTTACCAGTCCAGAAGGCACTGCTCAGCTTTCTCTATGGCTAGAAAATATAGCGATTTTCATATTTCAGTAAACTAGACGATGTGCGCCTCTACACAACTGGGTTGGCGTATTGAAGAGTATAATGTTCGTCATTGCGGGATGATGTACTACGAGAATGCAGCTTTACCTCCTAAAAATTTCTTTTTCCGAGTTTAAAGACTATTTTTAGCAAAAAAATTGCTTTGCTAAATAAAAATCATAACATATTCGCTATTTGTAGTGCGGTTTTTTCAATTATCTCCGTTTTTGTTTGGAAATCTTTTTATATTATCAGTCAGACATAATTATTTTTAGGAAGAACTTTGGTGGTTGCTTTGAGCTCTGATGTTGTTATGGAGAAATTCTTCAAGTGTGAATTGAACCCTGCATTCATGCTTTTCTCCGTTAAATTCACCGCTGACAAAATAGTGGAAATCTTCGGCCCTGTCTATAAGCGTTTCATAGTGAAGTACGCTTTAAACTTTGAGTCAGAGATGCTTGACGAAGAGCCTCCCGATGGAATAGAAGACCTAGAGCAGCTAAACAACTATTTGCTTAGCAAACTTGAAAAGTACCCTAAAAGCTACTGTGCCATTGTGTACGGAATGAGTAAAGCTGATCAGTTGCTTCAGGGAGGGTCGGGAACCGCGAGAACCGCTTCCTTTGTAATTCTAAGGCGTATACTTGAAGATTCCGGAGTCCTAAACCAGTTCATTGGCTCAACAGATGACCTATACGAAGCACTTGTAAAAACTGAGGAACTGTTCGTTTCCATGAACGCTGGGCTGCCGGGAGGCGTAAAATTCCAAAAGATGATAGACGGCAAAGTCCGCTTAACAATACGTGATTGCCCGTTTGTCGATGCATGCGAAAAAATGCGTTTCGAGGGGCTCTGGAGACCCGATGGGACACCTGAATGCTATGCTCTAACTCGATCAGTGGTGATCGCTGAAATAGTGACAGGTAAGAAGTTCGACTACCGAGTCGAAGACATTAATCCGCCAGAAAACTGTAGCGGCTACGTGAACCCCATAATTTGAAAAAGGGATTCCTTTTTCCATAGACTCTTTTCTTTTTCGTGGCGTTAACTTGTCGATTGTCAGCTTCTTGCTAGAAACTCAAGTAGGTGTTTGTTTACCGTCTCAGGCATTTCGTTTTGGACCCAGTGGCCGCAAGGAAGGTACCTTATGGTGTAAGGCGCATCGATATACTCCTCTATTCCTTCACTCACTTCTCTCGTCAATGCGAAATCCTCCTCCCCCCAGATAACTAGCGTTGGGGCCTTCACCTTAGGCAAGCTAAGCTTCGCATCCCCCATGAAAACCTCCGGCTTTATGTTAGCTCTATAATAGTTTATCATAGCGGTTAGAGCCCCGGGTTGCGACCACGCCCTAACATACTCTTCCAAGTCCTCATCGGTAAAAGCATTCATGCTTACTGTGGTCTTGCGTAGGGTTTCTTTCAAAAACAGGTAGTTGTTTCTACTCAAGAATTTCTCGGGGACGTCTGCTATTTGGAAGAAAAAGATGTACCAGCTTCTCTGCAGTTGCTTAACGCTAAATTTAGCTTTCTCCTGCCATACTGTAGGGTGCGGCGCATTCATCACGACGAGGCGTTCCACAACCTCCGGCCGAGTAATAGCCAGCGCCCAAGCCACGATTCCCCCCCAATCGTGCCCAACTATAACCGCTTTTTTCTCGCCGAAGCTTTTTATGATTCCTACCACGTCGTCTACGAGTAAGTTTATTCTGTAATTCTCAACGCCGTTTGGCTTGTCGCTCAGGTTGTATCCTCTCATGTCCGGTGCTACAACCTTGAAGTATTTAGCGAGGACAGGTATCTGCCGCCTCCAAGAATACCAGAACTCGGGAAACCCATGAAGAAGTACAACGAGCTCTCCTTCTCCCTGAACCACACAGTGAAGCCTCACATTGTTAACATTAACGAAAACATCCTCCCACACTTCAACCACCCATCTCTCGTATTTTATTATTCGTATTTTTCCGCTATATTTATCCAAAAAATACTTTCACGCTTCTCATTTTACTTAACCTGTATTAAAGTGTTTAGCCTTTCTTTTCCTTTAACTTCTGTTATTTGTTTTCATATCCTCTAATAGTGGAAAACCTTATATTCCGCAGCCAGTATTTAACAATTGTAAATAAGTTTTTGGTTTTTAATTTTGAAAGTGGTTTATATGAAAAGCGAGAAAATCCCTATTGAGGGCATGCATTGCAGCGCTTGTGCCATATCAATAGAAAATGCTTTGCGAAGTATGAATGGTGTTTTTAATGCTGAGGTTAATTTTGCATCCGAAAGCGCCATCATCACTTATGACGAGTCAAAGGTTAAACTAAGAGACATAATAACTCAGATTAGGAAGGCGGGTTACGACGTTAAAAAGGAGAGAGTTCGTCTCAAGATTAAAGGTATGCATTGTGCAGCCTGTGTTCAAGCTATCGAGAAGGCGTTGCTGAGCGTTGAGGGCGTTCTCTCAGCTGAAGCAAATTTAGGGACGGAAAGCGCAGTCGTCACATACACTCACCCGGCGGATCTGTCAGGCCTGAAGCGTGCAGTTAAGGAGGCAGGTTATAGTGTGGTCAGCGAGTTCTCTGAAGAGGAAGCCGCTAAAGTACTCAAAAAGCAGAAGCTCCTTTTCATGTTTATTCTTGCACTCGCAGTCCCCCTCGTCATCGGGAGCATGGATTTTCTTCCCATATCAACCCCCGAAGTTCTGAGCAACCCGTTCATCCTTTTCACCCTTGCAACCCCAATACAGTTCCTCGGAGGATACCGCTACTATAAGGGATCCTACTACTCACTCAAGAGCAAGGTTGCAAACATGGACGTCCTAATAGCAATGGGCACCTCTGCCGCATACTTTTACAGTGTGCTAGCCACCTTTATAACGCACGGCCCCCTCTACTATGACACAGCAGCCTTGATAATAGTCTTCGTTTCACTAGGGAAACTATTGGAGGACGTAGCAAAGAAGAGGACAGGGGAATCTGTGAAGCGACTGATGCAACTGCAGGCGAAAACCGCTACAGTGCTTCGTAATGGTACTGAAGTAGAAGTTCCAGTAGAAGAAGTCGCCGTCGGAGACCTACTTGTCGTTAGGCCGGGTGAAAAGATCCCTGTGGACGGCGTCATCAAAGAAGGGCACTCAACGGTTGACGAGTCCATGATAACTGGAGAGTCAATGCCTGTCGAAAAGAAGCCCGGTGACCCAGTCATAGGTTCAACGATAAACTTAGATGGCTTTCTTGTAGTTGAGGCCCAGAAAGTCGGTAAGGACACGGTGCTCTCGCACATCATAAGCCTAGTGGAGGAGGCTCAGGGCTCGAAGGCACCCATGCAGCGATTGGCAGACAAAGTAGCATCCATCTTTGTTCCAACAGTGCTGGTCATAGCTTTCTCATCCTTCCTTTACTGGGTGTCTGTAGGACAGAAGTCCCTCTCGTTCGCCCTCCTAGTTATGGTGGCGGTTCTAGTTATCTCCTGTCCTTGCGCCCTTGGCCTCGCTACTCCGACAGCTATAGTAGTGGGAATGGGGAAGGGGGCTGAAAATGGGATCCTGATAAAGAATGGTGAAGCTCTAGAAAAAGCCTGCAGAGTAAACGTTGTTGTGCTAGACAAGACTGGAACAATAACTAAGGGGAAGCCGGAGGTAACTGACGTCGTGGGTGACGTGCTTGAATTAGCCGCGGCTGTTGAGAAGGGATCCGAGCATCCGCTTGCAGAGGCAATACTTAAAAAGGCCATGGAATTAGGCGTCAATATTCCGAAGGTCGAAGACTTTAGAGCTTATCCTGGTAAGGGCGTAGTGGCGAGACTTAACGGGAAAATAGTGGCTGTGGGAAACCGAAAAATAATGGAAGGCGCAGAGCTGGATGAGTGGGTTGAGAGGGAAGCTAAAAGGCTTGAAGAGGAGGGAAAAACGGTTCTTTTTGTCTCGGAAAACGATCAGGTTAAGGGTCTAATAGCTTTAGCTGACACTCTGCGAGAACACTCAGCTGATGCTGTTCAAGAGCTTAAGAGTATGGGGTTAGAGGTAGTTATGCTAACGGGCGACAACCAGAGGACGGCCTGGGCTGTAGCTAAACAGGTGGGAATCGAGCGTGTGCTTAGCGATGTTCTACCCGATGATAAATCGCGCGAAGTAAAACGCCTCCAAGGCGAGGGCTTTATAGTTGCCATGGTTGGCGACGGGGTGAACGATGCCCCAGCTCTTGCTCAGGCAGACTTGGGAATAGCTATGGGTTCAGGCACAGACGTAGCGATCGAAACGGGCGACATAGTACTCGTGAAACGCGACCTAAGAGATGTGGTTTCAGCCATTAAGTTGAGCAGAAAAACGGTGAGCAAAATTAAGCAGAATCTTTTCTGGGCCTTCATCTATAACCTGGCGGCAATACCCATAGCGGCCGGCATCCTCTACCCCTTACTGCTACCTCCAGCCGTAGCAGCCGCCATAATGTCCATAAGCTCTGTCACCGTCGTATCTAATTCGCTCCTTCTCAAAAGAACTAACTTGAAAAAGGAGGAATTGAAGGAAAAAAGGAGGTGAAGGATTTGGGGAAAGCTCTAGACCCTGTCTGCAAAATGGAAGTAGATGTCGATAAGGCTAAGTGGAAAAGCACGTATAAGGGGAAAACGTACTATTTTTGCGCGCCGGGATGCAAAAAGGCGTTTGACGAGAATCCTGAAAAATATGTGAAGTAAATGGACTTTTGATTGGAAAGCGTTTATG
>JAHLWW010000111.1 GCA_019057715.1 Candidatus Jordarchaeum sp. JNZ_1113 | reverse complement strand
GGGAGAGACCGTCTTATAAACCTCCAAAGAAGTTTCCCTTCATACTGCTCGAGAGGGAAATTGATGACCTCATAGCCTCATGCAATAAATATGTAGCAAATTTTCTCCAAATGGCAAAAGAGACGGGAGCAAGTGGGAAATATTCAACCTTAAATGGGTTCAGCATCGGTTAACATAAACCTCGAGAACGGCATAGTAACCATAATGCCGGAAAAGGGACACCCGGGAGCCTTCAAAATCACGGAAAAGTAATAGCTATGTTGAACAAGCTGCCCAGAAACGGGGAAAAATATTTAGTCATTATAGGAGTCTCAGCTCACTTAGACGTTGCTTCGAGAGGTATAGGAAGAGGGCTGCCGATAAGTTTGGAAACCTAAGGCTGCTAAAAGTATCATTCCACACGCTTCGGCACTGGAAGGCGATGATGGAATACGCTGAAAACATCCAAAAACAAGACTTCTCCTCCAAGTAAAATAGATCATTTACTTCAAAAGGTATGATTGAAAACATACTTGGCTTAACGGTCGCCAGAAGAAAATGGGATAATAAATTAAAAAGATGAGAGACGAAATCAAACCAGCAAACCGCGCCTAACTTGGCGTTCAACGAAAGGAAGTTCCCAAACTAAGAAGAAACTTCGCTATAAAAATGAAAAGAGAGAGCTGTTTTAGGGCATTGCTAGTCTGCCTGGGTGCATTATCATGTTGGGGTCAATGACTTTTCGCAGTCTTACGAGCAGGTCATAGTACGCTTTCGCCCTGGCGAATGTTAGTGGAGCGTGCACGTATGGGTCAGGCCTGTAGTTCAACCATCCTTTGTCCAGGAATATCTCCGTAGTGATTCGGTTAACTTCCTGCACGCGTTGCACGTCTTCCGGGTTAGTGTAGTCGAAGCAAACTATCGGCATGCATATAGCTTGCCTGCAGTGGTCAATGCTAGCTATCCACATTACCGGCGGGAACCCGTACTCTTCAAGCTTCTGGTTGTAGATCTCGGCGAACTCGGCGCAATCCTTCCAAGGCGTGTACCACGTGATGAATAGGAATCCAGCCTTCCACAGCGAGTAGGGTATGGCTATCTTGTTGGGCTTCTTGAGCCTGCTGGCTATCTGCTTGGGGTGCAGCTTCCATTCCTTTATTTCATGCCCGGTTTTAGCGTTGTACTCCTTAGCTAGCTCATGTATCTTGTTGACTGTGAAGTCGAGCTCTTCCTTGCTGTGACACCATATTTCGAAGTTCATCCACCATGGGGGTATGCCGAGCTTCTTGTAGAACTCGTAGTCTGTTGGAACCTTTTCTTTCGGCCACCTAGTCATGACGAGCGGCCAGTTTCCTCCCTGAACCATCACTAGGTGGTCCGCTATGCCGAGCTCGTACTTGGAGACTTCCAGCGTGAAGTCCTGCATGTCGTATGGGTTGTCCATGCCGTAGGCAACTATCGTCTTGTAGTGTGGGTGGGGAACTATTTTTATGGCTAGCTTTGTGACGACACCCATTGTTCCTTGGGACCCTAAGAAGAGCCCGTCGAAGTTTGGCCCCAGACCCCACCTGTAGAAGGGCTTTGCTCCAGGCAGAGCCCAGCTCCCCGTCCTGACTATTTCGCCTGTGGGAAGGACGACCTCCATGCCGAGAACCATGTCTGCCTGTGGACCATATCTTGCGGTTACCATGCTGAATCCTCTTTCAATAGCATCGCCTACCACGGTTGCAGCTGGCGGTGCGCCGTCGGGAACCGGGGGCGCCCAGTCTGGGTAGTATTTTTCAGGGCAATTTCACATTGCCTTTCTGAAGTACGCCCAGACCTTGCCGCTCCTTACTCCCGGCTCGAGAACAACGTACCTAGCGTCGGTGTTAACTTCTATTATGCGGTCCATTCGTGAGAGGTCTAATAGTATTCCTCCGGGTTGAATGAGGGGTGCCGCGTAACCGCCGCTTAATCCTCCTGCAGCGGGGGTTACAGGTATGTGGTTTTCGTTTGCGAGAATGAGGACTTTCCGCACTTCCTCCACATACCTCGGCCTTACTACTACTTCAGGCGTTGTCGCTTCGAGCCCCATTATGCCCCTTGAGAGGTAGCTGTGCCTCATTGCTACGTCTGCTGAAACGTACTCTTTCCCCACTATACTTTCAAGCGTTTTAACTATGTCGGGCGTAACGTGGTTATAACTCACGGCAACTCCTCCAATGGTCGGTTTCGAATCAACATCTTACGTTCTTTATTTAAATTTGTCGTTAAACCGCAACCTCAGCACTCATCTCCCATTTGAATGAGATTCTGGCGTTCTACCTAGGTGATGAAGGCTGGTTGTCGCCTTTTTGTCTGTAAATTAATGCGATGTGCTCAAGGAAGCTCCTGCTTTCCACTCTTCATTCTTCATTTAGACTCTTCAAGGGATTCGAGGTAGCTTGCGATCATTTTAAGGCCAACGAGCACTTGGGGGACAAACACGTTGCTTTCCACGAGTGCAACAATACTGCTTTTGTCAGTCGCCTTCATGAGTATTATGCTTTTGTCTTTTCCTTCTAGGAAAACATGGTTAACTTCTCCTAAATCGAATCCTGACGCTATTCGTTGGGCGATTGACAGCAAAGACGAGAAAAATGGAAATTCAGAAGAAGTTGGCGGAAGATCTGAAGCCGAAGAGACATTTCCCTCCTGGTCTATCACGAAGATCGAATGAATACTCGGCGAAGACCTCTTAACTGTCGTTATTATGCCCTTAAGCGCCGGCTGCAGCTCACTCACCTTTCCTCTAAAAGTTAAGCGAAAGATACATTTACTTTATCTCTCTTTTATTCTTTTTTACCTGTCAACTTCTCCTCGCTTCCCAGTTTTTTCATTTCTTCCACTAGAAGTGGACTTGCTCCAGTGAAAGTTAAATAATTAAGATGAAGCCAGAAATAACTTCACAATTTTTACAGGTGAACTTTTCTTTCTAAAAAATAAATATGGATAAGTTAGAGTTACTATCTTCTTGTGTTGGCTGTGTTTAACCTGCTAGATTATTGCTGTAGAGCTACTCGGTTGGCTGGTGTTTTTAGTCTTTTATTCCCGCGAGGTATTTTGCTATTTTCTTCTTTTCCTCTATGTCGTATGTTGCCATTATCGCTATCTCCTCCATTACGGGGGAGCCTCCTCCGTGGACGTCTGCGACCGCCATGACTCCTCCCAGAGAGGAGCACAGCATGTCGGAGAGCATTCTGAAGCAGCGGTGGACGTTTTCTGGTGGGACCTCTGAGCGTCTGGCTATGTATTTCTCCATTAGAGGTGCTGTTTCAGGGTTTATGAATTCCTCCTCGTAGGGCAACGTTGCTGGGAGTCCTCCTGCGAGGTCTGTTAGGATTTCTATTGCGTTGTGGGCGTTTAGTCCTGCGTGTCTCCTGCCAACGTTTGCGTAGACTACGTTTGGCACGCATGTTCCTGACCCATAGGTCTGCGACTTAACGGCTGAAGCTATCCCTGCAGCGTAGACTAGCTCGCTTAGGCTAACCAGGTGGGCGAGTTTCGACCTGACGTGAGGCTTGTCCGCCACCCCGTTGTAGTCTGCTACCAGTGCGGCTGCCCCCATGAGTATATCGAATAGTGCTGGCTTGCATCCGGTATAGCTATGCCTGTGGAACAAGGCGAAGAGGTGTGCTAGTAGCCCTGCAAACTGCCACTCGCCGCAGAGGAAGACTCGCTCCCACGGAACGAAAACGTCCTCGAATACGACGAACGAGTCCGTTGAGCCTATTTCAGCTATGGGCGCCTTGAACTTTTTCCGCGGCCTGAAGGAAGAGGCCCTAGTGATGAGCTTGACCCCTTCCGTGTCGGCTGGTATGGCGAAGGAAACTGACCAGTCTGCGTCTTCCTTCGTCATTATTCTTGTTGGTAGCACTATGATTTCATCCGCGTAGGCAGCCATGGTTATGTGGTTTTTTGCTCCTCTAACTACTATGCCCTCATCCGTCTTCTTTACCACGCGCACGTAAAGGTCTGGGTCTTTTTGCTGGTGCGGCCTGAGGCTCCTGTCCCCCTTAACATCGGTCTGGGCGCCGGCAGCTACGAGGTCGTTTTTCTGGAAGTACTCAAGGTACTTGAGGAAGTGCTTGTAGTAGTCTGTTCCGAAGGCTTGGTCAACCTCGTATGTTATGACGGAGAGAGCATTTATAGCGTCGCATCCCATGCACCTCTGTATGCATCCTCCGGTGAGGTGGCAGAGTTTCCTTATCATCTCTTGCTTCTTGAGGAGGTCCTCGGGGCTACGGTTTACGTGAGTGAACCTGTTTATCTTTCCTCCCGTTATGTGGGATGTCGCCACAAGCAGGTCTTTGAATTCCGGATTGTCCACTAGCTCGAACGTCTTAGATATGACGCCTATTCCTCCTTGAAGCGCCGGAGCGTCTCTTCCAACCCTTTTTCCTTCAAGGTAAATGTTGGGCTTCATTTTGAATAAACTTTCCCGGTACTCTTCAGGGGTTCTCACTCCATCCCCACCCTTAAGGTCTAATTCAAGACTTCAACAACTCCACTACTTAAGCGTTTTCAACACTTCAGGGTTTTTAAAGTACTCCAAGCCAGTACTCCTGGTTGTTTTCTACTATGAAGACCGTGGATACGAGTCTGTTCTCCTCTTTCTTGTCTTCAAGGTACATTGACCTTACCCTGACAACGTATGTTTCCTCACACTTGGTGCACTTTACAGTGTAGTCTAGGGTTTCGAGTATGTTTTCCCCTGAGGTTTCGTCGTTGCTGCTAAAATCCACGACTTCAACGGTGTTCTCGCCTCCACACTTGAGGCACTCCTTTATGGAGATAGCTTCTCTCCCCCTAGTGCCTAGGGGAGCGTAAACCTTGGATGGCATGTTCTTCGTCTGTTCTTCCTGCGGCATTTGAGACACCAATTTATTTTTTAAACTCACACTAAACTGTGCGCAACCCAGTTATTAATGTTTGCATCGCATCCGGCTAAAACAGCACCCGTCTCAAAAAGGATGCATCATGCTAAGGATACCTTTTTAAAAGGAAGACTACACGCTTTATTTTAAATAGTCCCTTCGCGAGAGGGGTTACGGGTTGCAGGCCGTGATAATGGCGGGAGGAAAGGGGACTAGACTGAGACCTTTGACGGTTAACATTCCGAAGCCGATAGTCCCCATAGTTGATGCACCAATGATGGAGCACACGATAAAACTTCTCAAGAAGCATGGTGTAAGAGACATAATGGTCACAGTCAGCTACCTCGGGGACAAGATAGAGAAGTTCTTCGGGGACGGTTCAAGGTACGGCGTAAGCATAATCTACTCGCACGAGGAGGAGCCGCTCGGCACAGCTGGAGGAGTCAAGCTTCTCGAAGAACAGATCGATGACACGTTCATCGTGATGAGCGGTGACGTCCTAACAGACATAGACATAACCCGCCTCGTGAGAACACATGAAGAGAACGATGCAATGATCACCATAGCCCTGACGCGCGTTGACAACCCCGTCGCATACGGCATAGTGATGACGGACGACAGCGGGAGAATACAGAAGTTTCTCGAGAAGCCAGGGTGGGGAGAAGTTTTCAGCGACCTCGTAAACACAGGAACATACGTGATAGAGCCCGAAGTCTTCAGCTACATTCCAAACGGGAAGGAATACGACTTCAGTAAAGACTTGTTCCCCCGCCTCCTCAAGGATGGGAAGAGGCTTTTCGGTTACCGTATGAAGGAGTACTGGATAGACATAGGGAACCCCCAAAAATACATTCAAGCTAACTACGACATACTCAGGGGGCGGGTCAACGTTGAGATACCTCACAGGCAGGTTAGGGAGGGTGTCTGGGTTGGAGAGGGAACAGAGCTCCCCGACGCATGCGACGTCCGTCCACCGGTCGTCATAGGCAGGTTCTGCAGAGTGGATGAAGGCGCTGTCATAGACAGGTTCAGCATTATAGGTGGAGGATGCTACGTCGCAGCGAAGGCATTTGTCTCGCGTTCCATAGTTTGGGGCAACACGTCGATCCATAGGGGAGCTGAGCTGAGGGGATGCGTTGTCGGCGCCCGCTGTGAGGTTGGAGAAAGAGCGCAGATCCTTGAAGGAGCCGTCATAGGAGACGACTGCATATTTGGTCCCGGAGCCAAAGTCATGCCTGAAGTTTACGTTTGGCCGGATAAGGTTGTGGAGAAGAACGCCGTCGTTAACATGAACCTCAAGTGGGGCGTCATGTGGAAGAAGAGCCTCTTCACGGAGTACGGAATACAGGGTCTGGTAAACATAGAGGTCACGCCGGAGTTCGCCACGAAGCTTGGGTCAGCCTTCGCCACCTACCTCGGAGAAGGATGCACGGTCGTGGTTGGCAGGGACTCCCATATCGCGTCGCGCATGGTGAAAAGGGCAATAATAGCTGGCCTGCAGTCGGCGGGCGTCAACGTTTACAACATGAAAGTTCAACCGGTCCCAATAGTCGAGGCAGCGATACAGTCATTCAGGACGGATGGCGGCGTTTTCATATCGATAAGTCAAGATAACGCGAAAAAAGTTTGCATAAGGCTCTTCGACTCTGACGGCTTCGACCTTTCACGCTCAGACCAGAAGAAAGTCGAGGATCTCTTCTTCAGGGAGGATTTGAGGCGGGTAGATGCTTGGAAAGTTGGAGACATAATATATCCCCATGAGGCTGTTGAAGCTTACTTCGAAAGGATAATCCGCCACATTGAAGTGGAGAAAGTCAGGAAGAGACGGCTGAAGATTGTACTGGAC
>JAHLWW010000110.1 GCA_019057715.1 Candidatus Jordarchaeum sp. JNZ_1113 | reverse complement strand
CCGAGGAGCCTCTTAAGCTGTCCATTACTTGGTCCCCTTCTCCTTGCTGCTTTTGATAGGGTTATAGGTGAGGGCGCGAGGAACAAAAACTTTATGGGCTGATGGGACAGCCCCTCGATGAGCCTTAGGATATCATCATAACTGAGCTTGAAGGCCACGTCTATGAGCTCGGTGACGACAGTGGTAGTTCCGGTCGGAAGGGAGGCTTCAAGGAAGTAGTCAGGCCTCAAATAGGTCCCGAGATGGGCATGAGCGTCTACAAATCCGGGGATCAAGATGTAGTTCTTAAGGTCCAAAAAGGTGCAGCTTTTTCCGCCCTCAAGGGATCTTCTCGGCCCGACCCACGCGATCCACTTTCCTTTTACCGCCACAAGATGATCCACAAGGACCTCACCGGTGTATACGTCAAGTAGATCACCCCTAATGACCAAGTCGGGCTCAAGTTCACCTAGAGCGCATAACGATACATTGCGTAACTCCTTTGGACTGGGAGAAAAGGAAGCCTGGACCATGCTGGTATTACTAAATATGCGACAAGACACATATGCTACGCAAGATTTTGCAAACTCTAGAAAGAAAAAGGGGCTTCGCCTTCTTTATTTGCCGAGAAAGGAACGCTAGTCAATTTTATCTTGTATGCCTGCCTCCCGTCAGGCTGTGAAAAGCGTTGGCTACCAACTTAGCCGCTAGGTCCACGGGAAAGGCCGAGGTTTTCGTGCCGTTGTGGATATGGCGCGAAGTCATATCAGCCAGCATCTGAGGTCAAACGCATAACGTCTTTTCCGTTTGCAAATACATTAGGACCTGGATGCCGCAGATCGTACAACGAAGTGCCTATAACTAGAACAGGAAGCAGTGTTTGAAATTGGTAGTTGAGCCTTTTGGAAGAAAAAGAAAGCAATTTTTCGAAAGAAACTATGAGTTGGGAAAGGCAACAAAACACAGCACCAATGTTCCAACGCTAGGGACATCAGGAAAAAGTTACAAGGTGATTAAGCAAAATAGGAGCTTGTTTGACAACCCTTGACAGATTTGGAAGTTATCTCTAAAATTTTTTTTCTAAAATTATACAGTGGGAGGGTTGTTATGTTACGGTTAAAGGCTTTTGAAAAGTTGATGCTATTGGTTCTTTTTGTAATGTTGTGTTGCGTGGGAAACGCAGGCGCGGTCAAGTGGCGCTTTCAGAGTCCATTAAGCCCAGGGGACGATGGCGTGAAAATTTGGAAGATGTTTGTCGACAAAGTAGCGGAATATTCAAAGGGCGAATTAACAATGGAGCTCCTTCTTGCGGGCAGTAGCGGCATTTCTCAAGCTCAGTACCTTGCGGCGTATTCGCAGAACCTAGTGGAGTGTGGAGATCTTTTATCGATCATGCATCCTGGGGAATTGGGTAATTGGGTTCATATTTCATCTCTAAATGGGTGGGTCTTCCGAAGTCCGCGAGCAGTAGTAGATGTACAGCGTGAGATTCGCCCCATTTTTGCGGATGCCCTTAAAAAACACGGCGTCATTATGCTTTCCTTTCTGAATGCTGTGCTTACAGCAGATGGAGTAGCGCCCATTTTTAGTCGTAAGGAGCTACGGAATGAAGACGACTTTAAAGGTTTACGATTGAGGATACCAGGAGAAATACAAAAGCAGTACATATGGAGTAAGCTAGGTGTGAACGCAGTCGCAATTCCTCTCACTGACTTATATCTGGCTATGAGCCGTGGCCTCTGTGATGCAGCCAAATCTGGGACTCAGCGCATGCTTGCTCTGCGTATCAACGAAGTTGCACCGTATTTGTATGTCGATACATACGTGGCTTCACTGACCCCTGCCATGATAGTTTGCAGCAAACTGGCTTTTGATTCACTGTCGGAATCGGCAAAAGCGGCTTTACTGAAAGCAGGCCAAGAGGTGGAAAAAGTGTTTTGGGAAGATATCTTTTGGAACCCAGGAAAATACGGCTTGTATTCAGAAGAAAAGGCAATGAGAGAAGCCCAGTCGAAAGGGATGAAGCTTGCTGCTCTTCCTGATAAGCTCATAGACAAGCTAGCCGCGTTTGCGTATGAGGGTATGAACGATCTTGCACAGAAAAGCGGCGCTGAAGGAATGGCTTATTTGGCAGCTATTAGGAAAGCGAATGAAAAATACCGGGAAATAGAAAGTCCTATCCATGCGTTCCTGAAGACCGTGGCAAAGTAAGGGGCAGGTGTAAGTTGAGTAAGGGTATTTTGGCTTAATAACAGAGAAAAGGAGGTCTGGAGACGATGAAGGATAAGGCCATGAGCAGGGAATATGAGGTAGTCGTCTGCGGTGGAGGACCAGGCGGCGTAGCGGCGGCTATAGCTGCTGCCAGGTTGGGTGCAAGGACATGTTTAATTGAGCGATATGGACACCTTGGGGGCCTGGCTACCGGTGGTCTGGTTATACTGATACCTCATTTGAGTGGAGGCACTCAGCTGCAAGAAGTTAAAGGGATATGTTGGGAGGTGATCGAGTATCTTGACAAAATGGGAGGGGCGTTGCATCCGCTACAAGAAGAGTTAGGGAAGGACGATGTTGAGACTGTTAACAAATGGGAGCACTATTTCTCAGTAGTAGTTGAAGGCAGAGTTAGGATGAGTGTTTACACAGATCCTGAGGCTTTAAAATACGTACTGCAAGAACTTTTAAAAGAAAGCGGTGTGGATTTAATATTGCACAGCTTAATTGTTGACGTGCTTACCGAGGGAGACAGGATAAGCGCGGTAATTACTTATAGTAAATCTGGCAGACAAGTCATCAAAGGAGAGATATTTGTAGACGCTACAGGAGATGGTGATGTGATGGCGGCGGCGGGCGAAGACTTCGTAACAGAGTGGGATCCTTCTAACCGTAGTTCCACAGTGGCTTTAGTCTTTAGGCTCGGTAATGTCGATACAGAGGAATTTTTCAAATACAAACGCAGTAACTTTAATACGTATGCGCAGTTGATGGAAGAATTGAGGCAAAAGGTAGGTTTTAGGGCTTTGCCGATGCCTTCATGGCGAAAAGATGTAGTTTGGGTAAATAACTGGATGGCAGGGATAGACCCTTTGGACGTGATGGATTTGACAAGAGCGGAGACGGAGATACGGAAAGCGAGCGTCGTCATTTATGAATTCCTGAAGGCGAACGTTCCAGGTTTTCAAAGGAGCTTCATCTTGGATACCGCTCCTCAGCTGGGAATAAGGGGTAGTAGGAGGTTGATCGGCCGGTACGTACTAACGAAGGAGGACATATATAAAGGAGAGAAATTCCCGGATACAGTTGCCGTATTTCCTCCTATAGAACATAACGTTTCCGAACAGTATCCTTATGTGTATTTTCCCCTAAGGGCATTGCTGCCTCGTAAGACCAGAAACCTTATCGTGGCAGGGCGTTGTTTTTCTTCTGATGGTTGGTTCAACGATCTTTATAATCTAATTACACATTGTTTCTGCATGGGACAAGCGGCAGGAACCGCAGCGGCACTGGCTGTTGATAGGAAACAGGATCTTCAGGAAGTCGATATAGGGGCCCTGAGAGCTTCTCTGCTTAACCAAGGTGTGTTTTTGGGCGAGTAGGAGGTGCTGAGAGGAGATAGCATATAGTTCCCGTCAAGACGGATCTTTTACAGGGGAGAGAATGGAGAGATGTTGAATAAAGTAGAGAGGTATTTCGTTTACGCAACGATGGGAAGTTTGCTTTTTGGCACAGGGGCTATGATCGTGGAGGTAATCGCAAGGCGATGCAAATTGTCCTTTGTCCCCCTTGATGAGATCGGTGGGATTTGCATGCTCGTGAGTGCCTTCGGTGCTTCCTCATATGCCTTTAGGCAGGGAAGGTTTATACGGGTGAGGCTTTTACTAGAAAGGTTCCCTATCAAGCTGCAATCCACACTCAACGTCTTACACGCGTTTTTTGCCCTCGCTTTTCTCAGTTATGCCTCCTACCTGTGGTTGAAACTTATAGCCCTAAACATAAAACTCAAAACCTATACGGCGTCCTTAAAGGTTCCTTATTGGCTCTTACAGACTTTCACGCTGATCTGTTGGGTCCTTTTGCTAATTGCTGTTTGCGAGTTCGTATGGAAGGAGCTTCGAGAAAAAACAGAAGGACAGGAGAAAAAGTGAAGTAAATAGCTGAATTAGCTGGATTAATTAATAGGGCGGAGTGATGCAGATGGAATTGGTATTTATATTAATGATATGCATATTATTAGGTTTGTTGCTTGCAGGTCAGTGGATTGCTTTTTCCTTGGGAAGTGTGGCAGTAGCGGCTTTTATGCTGTTCCTAGAAGGACGTGAATTGCTTTTCCCGATGATCGTGTTCGGCAAGATCGCGAGCTTTCATCTTTTTGCAATGCCCTTATTTTTGCTCATGGGCGAAATACTGCTGTTGTCCGGAATTGGGAAGGACATTATAGAAGGAATTTCCCCGATGTTTGCACGCCTAAGAGGCGGGGTGTTATATACTACTATTGCCACTAACGGGCTTTTTGCTGCGATGTGTGGTTCTAGTATCGCTGCTATAGGTGCACTTGGGCCGAGCCTTATCCCGGAGCTTGCGGCAAAGGGCTATGACAAAAGGATTGCGTTAGGAACATTAGCAACAGCTGGGACGCTTGCGGTGATGATACCTCCAAGCATGGGACTGATATTTTATGGGATAATAGCGGATCAATCTATAGGTACTTTATTCATTGCAGCTATCATCCCAGGGATAGTATACTTGCTTTTATTGATGGCCACAACGTTTTTTTGGGTTTCATTAAAACCGGCATTGGTTCCACCAAAAAGCGAGGTAGGTTTCAAGTTTGCTTTAGAGGCACTGCTTAAGCTTTGGCCGCTCATGCTTTTGATTGTCATAGTGCTTGGTTCTATTTACGGAGGGCTTTGTACAGCCACTGAAGCAGGAGCCATTGGGGTGGTTGGAGCATCGATAATAGGCTTCTTGAAAAAAAGGATGAGTTGGCGCACTTTGGTACAGGCTTTGAGAAATACGAGCTTGTTTATGGGAGTAGTAGGAATGCTGGTGGCAGGTGCTCTTTCATTTAGTTACGTTTTCAACAACGCAGGCCTCGTAGATTTATTAAGTTCATGGCTGGGTCACCTGCCGGGTAATTCTACTTTAAAGATGCTACAACTTATAGGCATATATTTTCTATTGGGACTTTTTATGGATCCTCCTTGCATGACCTTACTTTCAGTCCCCTTGATATTGCCGTTTGTCATTCAACAGGGGTTTGACCCGGTATGGTTCGGTATATTCCAAACTATGTGCACGGAACTAGGTGTGATTACCCCGCCGGTCGGAGCTAATCTCTACGTAGTACAAACGCTCACAGGGGAAGACCTTACTCTGATCGCAAAAGGAACAGTGCCATATTGGATAACATGTATAGTAATGCTTATACTGTTAGTCCTCTGGCCCGGGCTTGTAACATGGCTTCCGTCCAAGGCGCTATAACTCGGCCTGAACAGCTTATTATTAATGGGTAGTCCGTTCAAGTAATAGCCCAAGAGAGCAAGAGCGGTGGCATACTCAAGAATACACGCTGCGATGTGGATTTAAACAGAGTTAGTAGTCAATGACATGGATGTCAGGAAAAACCGCAACTTTTGTGCAGAAGCAAAACATCGGGACTTTTAAAAACGTGAGAACGGATTACGTGATCTTTTTTTATAACACAGTGAAATTACGTGATCTCTTACAAACCTGGATCGTGTGCCTCATTTTTCCAGGTGATGGACGTTAGATTGCGTATTCTACTAGTCTTCGTCCGGGTAATCAGAATGGGTGGGGTTATTCATAAAAAAACAAACTTGTGCCTAAGTTCTACAAAGCAACTTCCGTTTCAGCTTGACACTCAAAGCAGGTGTCAAAGGCTGTGGCGAAACCAAGTCTTGGTGGTGACCAATTTGTCGACACATAGGGTATCTAAGATATTGGTATTGGAATTAAGGATAACACTCGTGTGTGAGGACTAAAAGCAAAATGCTTATTATGAGGTGTCTTCTGTTGTAGTTAAGATTTAGGCTAGGAAGTTCCAAATCTTGTAACCATGGAAACAGGGCAATTTATCACGTAGTATGTTTCCCAGCCTCCTGGGTGTTGCGTCTTCCCAATATATTAACTACTGTGGCTTCATGTGTACATTTAAGGTGATCTTGCAGTGAAGCGTAAAGAAGACTCGAAAGTCAGGCCCGATGGTCATGTGAGAGTCAAGGCTTGACGTCTTGATGCTGGCTGGAACATTGGTCCGTGATAAGCCTTTAGAGCGTTGGGTAAATTTGCGCAGTCAATAGCTAATAGGGGATTTGGTCATAATCTTTTAGTCGTTCAAAGTAAAGGGCAAGACTTAAAGGGTGCTGGTCAAGGCTTGGAGTGATTACGGGATGGAAAGTGGCACTGCTTGTGTGCTAGAGCTATTGTCAGAAGCGGTCGAATGTGCCAGTGTTATGGATAAAAATGGATAAAAGGATGAGTCCCAAAAAATTAAGGAAAAACTGAAAGATAGCCTTCAGCGTAAGAGCGAGGATAAAGAGTAAAGGGACAAGGAGTAAAGCCTTACGAGGGTTCACGAGCGCAGTTTCCGGACCCACACCTTGTGTTCCATCATGCGATGAGACCGGAGGAGGAAAATCAATAAAGGTTGCAAACCGAAAAAAGACGAAAGACTCATGGACCGGCCTCTGAATCAGTCTTTGAAGGGCAACGATACAGATGCTAGCTATTTGCCTAAGAAAGTGTAAGTTTGTTCTCACAGACGGTTTTCGTTGTCAGCGTGCTAACAGTAA
>JAHLWW010000109.1 GCA_019057715.1 Candidatus Jordarchaeum sp. JNZ_1113 | reverse complement strand
CGGTTGAGGAATGCCGAGGAGGAGTTGAAGAGACTACGTGAGGAGAACAGGTTTTTGAAAAAGGTTTGCTGAAAACTTGGATAATGAGCTTAAGCGTTGTAGGATCAAGCCATTCTTGGAGGAAGCTTTTGAGGACGTGATGCGTTTCGATAAAGACCTTATGGAGCTGCTTAGGAGAGGCAAATCCTATACTCGGGGGCTGATTCTAGCCCACCTAAACATAGACCCCCTCCGAGATTGAGCTGGCTAAGGCGTTGAGCAAGCAGCTTGAGGCCTTAGAGGCCTAGTCGAGTACAAGGAAGGGACTGGAAGTGGATAGGCTAAGTCTGAAAGCTGTTCAAAAGCCCTCAGCCCTTATTGAGGATCTTAATGGGGACTGTAGGCTTAGGGGCATGACCTACAAAGTATAAGGAGATACCTTTCAAGCCTACGAATATTTACAAAATTCCTTGAAAAATTGGGGCCTCAGCATAAATGACGTAGATGTTGGGGTGTTTAGGGATTTCTTACAACGCATCATTTATGAGCGGATGGCTAAGTGCAAGACTGTTGAGAACTACTTCTCCGCGCTTTCAGCCTTCTACGATTGCTTGGCATTTGAAGGTTGCGTTGCCAGCAACATCATACTGCTATTTAGAAAGAGGAACAAGGCCATAGCCACATTGTTGGCAAACAGGGATAAGGAGGGGCGAGCTTTTAAGGCTTGACGTTGATGACGTAAACTAGGCTGAATATTCTATAACGCTTAAGTTCACACCCAAAAGAAGCAACAGAATAGTGTTCTTTGATGATGAATGCGCAGCTGTGCTTAGAAGGTGGCTTAAAGTGAAGGAGAAGCTGAACCTGCCAACAAAAGCGCTCTTCATAAGCTACCAAAGCTTATGAAGGCTTGATAGAATCGGCCTATATACAGCCATAGTCAAATATGCGAAGAACTAGGCTTCCACAACCCAAACTCGCCGAGGCTGGAGGACCGCTTCGAACCCCACAGCTTCCGCCACTGGTTCACAACATGGCTCCTAAGAAACTGCATGCCACGTAGATACGTGAAAGAACTAAAAGGCGACAAGCGCCGGAAAGCCATAGATACATACCGCAACATAGACAAATAAGAACTAAAAAAGGCATACCCAGCATGTATACCAAAACTAGGAATCACATAGCTGAACAGTCTAAACCATCCGCGTAAGCTACCTCTAAAATACTCCTTTATCCTCAAACATTGAGAAAAGGCTAAATTGAGCTTCTTTTCATTCAGAAATGAGCAAGAAGTACGCGGAAAACCTCACTTGCTACTAGAATTTCTTTTGCTGCAAACCACAAACAAAAGGCGTGGGGAACACCGGCTGAAAACGCCTTGAGGACAAACTCCGTTATGAAAGCGCATATTCGAAATGGACGTGCACAAAGATGCACTCGTAACAACCATAAAAACAGAGGAAGGCGAAGAAACAAGATGGAGCAGCGTCGGCGTTCGAGATCTCAAAAACCTAATGGACTGACTAAGATGGAAAGGATGTCTAAAAGGCGTAGTGGAATCCTCTGGAATCTACTGGATTCTAATCCACGTAATGCTGACAGATAATTGGTTCCAATTCACCGTAGCGAACGCCCATCAAGTGAAGGCAATCCCCGGCAGAAAAGCAGACGAGCTGGACTCACAATGGCTAGCACGCGTTTTCAGCGCAGGACTAGTTAAACCATCATATATACTGGAAAGGAAGATTATGGAGCCAAGATACCTAACAAGACTCAGAGTGTCGCTTCTAGAATCGTGCAACATACCAATCAGCTGGGAAAACGGCAAAAACTGGACGTATAACAAAAAGGGGAACAAATGGTTAAGGAGAATGCTTGTCCAATGCGCTATGGTAGCCATAAAAACAAGAAAAAGCCAAATCAAGCAGTTCTACTTAAGAATAAGGGGTAGGAGAGGCCGTAGGACAGCCATAGTAGCCACAGCAAGAAAGCTGCTAGGCATAATACGGCACTTGCTTAAAACAGGAGAAGAATACATAGATAAACACTACGTCAAAAAGACTCTGAAGAAGTCGAGGAAGAAGAACACTCAAACAAGCTCTGGAAGAAGCAATACTGCTACTTAGACAAGCAGGATACACCGTCATAGCGCCAAGCACAGGATAAATCGAGGCAAAAGCTATTCTGGCAAATTCATCTAAAACAATGACCGCTCTCATAAAGCCTGAAAACAAACGAAGGTTGACATGCCAACTTTATTTTAACGATCCTTTTACATAGCCTAGAATTTACTCAAGGGCGTTTCCCACTATTTTATTTATGTCTCCATTACGCCATCAATTGCAATGATCATTTCTTTTCTCCTTATTCTTAATAGGGATAATTCTTAATAGGAATACATAGAAGTGCGTGAAAAGGTAGCAAGCTGTTAACAAAGAGATTGCAAGCAGGGCAAGGTTAAAAACATAAGCGATTACCTCAGCTATCTATGTAAAAGAATTCGTCTGAATAGAATGACATAAGTACAACTGAAAGGATGATTAGCCCCACAGATACTGATAACCTTAACTTTAAATGAATGGCAAATACAAATTTTGCGCGAAACATCTTATATGCAACATTTATTTTAACTTTAATGTCTAAAGTTGAACTTAAGTCAGAGCTTACGCTTTTTGATGTGACGAACCTTGTCGTGGGAGCTATAATAGGGGCTGACATATACGTGGCATCAGCATTCGGAGCAGGCCTTCTAGGCCTTTCTCGCTGGTAGCGTAGATCATAACTGGAATTATAGCCATCGTGATTGCTTTGTGTTTTGCTCAGTGTGCCACCCTGCTGCCGAAAGTTGGCGGACCATATGCATACGCCCACGCGGCATGGAGAACCCCTGCGGGTTTTTTATTGTCGGCTGGTTGCTTTGGTTTGCTGAATGGATGCCACTGGCCGTTTTTCCAGTAACCTTTACTCAGTATTTGATGTTCTTTCTTGCCAAGTCTTGACAGGAGTTCTCAAGTCCCCAAATACAGCTACGTTCATCATGAACCTTTCACCATTTACTCGATTTGGCATCGTCAATTTTGGGTTGGCTCTCGTCTTGATATTCTGGGCGTACGCTGGATTTGAAATTTCAACAATTCTGGCAGAGGAGATTGGAAACCAAGCAGAACAATTCCAAAAGACATAGTTTTAGGAGTATTAATAGTGACCGTCTTCTACTTAACAACGAACGCTGCACTTTTTGGCGTAAGGCCATGGAGGTTGCTGGCTCTGGGCAATGTACCTCTGGCTACTGCAACGAGTGTAGTGTTAAGTTCAAATTCAACATTAGCCACGGTTAGAGGAGCCATAGTCGGTGCTGGGGCCCTCATTTCCGTTACTGGTTCCAACGAGTGGAGAATGATGGAGGCTTCAAGACTTGGATATGTACTGGCTGCTAATGATCTGGTTCCACAAATCTTCGCCAAAACTCATCCAAGAATTTAAGACGCCTTACCTAGGAATCATGATACAAGCAGTTACAGCGCTCGTAACAGCAATCGTTGGTAATTTATGTATGCTGATAGCCATTTCAGTGCTTTTATGGCAATTGCTCACTTGGCGACAAGCGCATCAATCCTCTCTTTGCACAGCAAAGGTGCAAAAGCTCAGTTTCAATCTAAAGGAGGTTTACTTATTCCAAGCCTAGGAGTAATTTTCTCTCTTTACCTAATCACGCAACGCGCGTTCACTTAAATTGCGCTGTGTTTAGCCTTGCCTTCCGTAGGCATGCCTATCTACATCAAATATTCTCTGAAGAAAGAAATTGCTGAACTTAAAGAGGCGTTACTTTCCCGAGAATCCATATTGAAAAGAGCCTACAGCCAAGAGGAGGAGGTTTTTAGCTCACAGTTTACGGCATATAAAGAGGTTCTACAGAATAATCACTGGCAAGAAATATACATGAAATAAAGCTGATTCGTGAAAGCCTTACAACAGTATTAAATGTGAGTATCAAAGAGACTATTCAAGCTGGTATATATGCTGAATGAGTTGTCTCCTGAAAAGCTCATGTATTCTGTTAACGATGACTAAACGAATGAAGTTTGCACGTTTTATGGAGCTATCCTTTAAGTAGGAGTTCTTGGTATTCCTGGTTTACTTTTCTATTTTTCCCCTTCAAGGGTTCCACTTACTTTATGCCACTCTTTGATTACTTTTGGCCACAGTTCACTGGCCATCAGCTATTTTGTTACGTATTCTTTTTAGTGGTTTTCTCGCTTTATTTTTCCTTGGTGCTACTCGAAACTTATGAGTTCTGCGCATTTCAAGTACGGATTATGCGGCCTATTTGGTCGTAGTCGAGTGGATGTTCCATGCTTCTTTCTAGGTCTTCTAAGAGGGAGTCAACTGTTATTTCGTCTTCTGAGCGTAGACAGATGGTGGCTATAACATTTTGGGTGAGCTTTGCAGTCTTGGTGAGATATATCCCAATCTTTTTGGCGAAATAAGGGTTTGTTCTAGACGGTAACCATATCTTTTGTAAAACCAGCTTTTAATGATTTCAACTAACGCCATGTAGGCGCCGAGGATCGCGACTAATGCTATGTAGAAGGTTGGTGAAGGCTTTACAAATCTGAAAATTCCTCCTAGCGGCGTGTAAGGAAGTATCAGCGCGGTTGCTATTACTGCTATGCTGCTAAGGAGCAAAAGTCGACTCGGCTTGCTCTTCCAGAAAGGCGACTCCTTTGTTCTAATGGCAAAGATTACAAGGGTCTGCGAGGTTAGGGATTCGATGAACCAAGCAGTTTGGAACAGCGGCTCAGAAGCGTTAAAGATGAAAAGCATTATAAAGAATGTTAGGAAGTCGAAGAGTGAACTAACTGGTCCAAAGCACACCATGAACTGTCTAACGAAGTGTATGTCCCACTTCTTAGGCTTCTCAATGTATTCTCGATCAACCTCGTCCATGGGTATTACTGACTGCGAAAAGTCGTAGAGCATGTTGTTAAGCAGTATCTGTATGGGCAGCATCGGCAGAAAAGGCAGAAATAGTGACGCGCCGGCAACACTGAACATGTTTCCAAAGTTTGAGCTTATAGCCATTAGAATATACTTCATGGTGTTGCCGAAGGTTTTTCTGCCCTCTAAAACTCCATTATGAAGCACCCTTAAATCATTCTGTAAAAGAATTATATCGGCAGATTCCTTGGCAACATCAACAGCGTTTTCCACAGATATGCCAACGTCCGCACTTTTTAGGGATGGCGCATCGTTGATCCCATCGCCCAGAAACCCAACAACATGCCCATTACTTCTTAGAGCGTTTATTATTCTATTTTTCTGGGCTGGTGTAAGCCTGCAGAACACATTTGCTTCTTCGACAACTCTTGTGAGGGCGTCATCATGCATTTGGGCAATTTCACTTCCAGTAACTACTTTTTTTATGTCGAAGCCGAGGTACTCGCAAACCTTCCTCGTCACCAGTTCATTGTCGCCTGTGAGAATTTTCAGTTCTATGCCAGCATTCTTCAGAAGCTGCAAGGCTTCTTTCGCTGTTTCTTTAGGAGGGTCGAGAAAAGCTACGAATCCCAAAAACACCATTTCCTTTTCATCATTCGCCGTATATACCGGCTTGACTTCTCTTAAACGCTTGTAGGCTACGGCTAAAACCTTGTATCCTTCAGCACTAAGCTCAACATACTTTTGCTCAATTTTTCTACGGACTTCATCCATTATATCGGCTATAACCCCTCCAACTTCGTAATAAGAGCAGACCTTAGCAACCTCTTCAGGAGCACCCTTAGTAATCATGAACCGTTGATTCTGATGCTCAACAACTATGGATAGACGTTTACGAACAAAATCAAATGGTACTTCATCAACCTTCCTGTAATCCTTAACATCAATCTCTTTAAATCTCAGTATAGCCTCATCTAGGGGGCTTTTAAGCCCAGTCTGGTAGTAGCTATTTAGATAAGAGTAAAGCAGAACCTTATCGTTTTCAACGCCGTTAAGGTCCACGTGTAGGACAAGCTTTATCCTGTTTTCCGTTAAAGTTCCAGTCTTATCCGTACATAAAACGTCCATGTTTCCAAAATTCTGTATAGACTCCAAGCGCTTAACGATGACGCCTTTCTTAGCCATTGACACAGCTCCCTTAGATAGGTTTATTGAAACTATCATCGGCAGAAGCTCCGGCGTTAAGCCAACAGCCAAAGCTACGGCGAAAAGAAGTGAATCAAGCACGCTTCGCTTGTAAAGGGCGTTAATGAAAAACACAAAGATGACAAGCAGAAAAGTTACTTGCATTATCATGTAGGTAAAACTTCGAATACCCCTCTGGAACTCCGTCTCAACTTTTCTTTCCACAAGTCTCTTCACAATTTTCCCATATTCCGTCAGGCTGCCGGTTTTAACGACGACAGCAGTTGCTGTCCCACTTACAACAGAAGTACCCATAAAGAGATAGTTTCTCCACTCGGTTATCGGGAGATCGCTTGATTTAAGGAGTTCAGATGTTTTTTCAACTGGGAAAGATTCGCCAGTCAATGCGGATTGGTCTACAAATAAGTCTTTCGCGCTTATGACTCGGGCGTCTGCAGGCACAATGTCACCTGCTGAAAGAAATATTATATCTCCTGGAACAATCTCTGCAAGCCTAACCTCCCTTCTAGTGCCATCCCTCAAAACAGTGGCTGTTGTCGCTACTCTATGCTTTAATATTTCAGCCGCCTTTTCAGCTTCAGACTCCTGATAAAAATCCAAGACCACACTGAACGTCACTATAGTGAATATAATAGCCGTGTCCACAACTTCACCAAAAAAGCCTGAAATCAGCCCAGCGATAAGA
>JAHLWW010000108.1 GCA_019057715.1 Candidatus Jordarchaeum sp. JNZ_1113 | reverse complement strand
ATATCGGCACCGGGTCAGCTAGATTTGTGGCGGTGGACGAGGCGGGCAAATTTGTCCATTTTTCATCTTTCAGGATGAGGTATTCTGCTTCCGATGGGTTGGCTGGTGTTGGGTTTGAGCTCGACGCTGAGTGGCTATGGAAAAACGTGGCGCGCATGGTTAGGGATAGTGGGGTGGCTGATAGGGTTATTGGTGTGGGTGTTACGAGCCAAAGGTATGCTGCGGTATTCACGGATGATGAGGGACGGCCCCTATATGCTGGACCAAACTTGGATGCGAGAGGAGTCTTCGTTCAGCATGTTTTAATGGAAAGGCTTGGGCGGGATTTTCACAGGATAACGGGGCACTGGCCGCCTTTGATCTTTATGCCATCCAGGATCCTGTGGTTTAAGAGGGAGAAGCCTGACGTCTATGCAAAGTTTGGCAGGTTCCTCAACCTGTGCGACTGGGTCACCTTCAAGTTCTGCGGGGAATACGCAACGGACTACTCGAATGCCTCCGAAACCATAATGTTTGACGTTTCAAGGCTTGAATGGTCAGGGAGGATGCTTGAGGAGCTGGGAGTCACCGTCGACCAGTTGCCTAGGGTAGTTGAAGCCGGAACCGCTGTCGGCGAAGTGACGAGGGAAGCATGCAACGAAACGGGCATACCTGAAGGAACCACTGTTGTTGCTTGTGGAGGAGACACGCAGTGCGCTGTCCTAGCAGCTAGGGGGGTGAGTGAGGGGGACGCTTGCGCTGTTGCTGGCACGACTACTCCCATCCAGATGGTGCTTTCTAAGCCCGTTGTTGATCCCGATAGGAGGATCTGGACGAGTTGCCATGTGCTGCCGGGCAGGTGGGTACTTGAAAGCAACGCTGGAATCACCGGTAGGCTTGTCGAGTGGTTTAAGGATGGAGTCGCGAAAGGTGAAGCGGAGGACGCTGAGAAGAGGGGGCTGAACCCTTATGATGAGCTTTTCAGGATGGCTGAGGAAGCCCCCCTGGGGGCGGGAGGCATACTCGCGTCCATGGGGCCCCAAATAATGGATTACAGGGAGGGTATCAGGATTTTCCTGTCAACACTGGCTTTCCCACCTCTGATCATGGTTGACAAGCCAACCACGAAGGGCGAGCTCTTCAGAGCTTTACTTGAAAACGTAGCATTCGCGGTCAGGGCGAACTGCGAGCAGCTCCGGGAGGTTTCAGGCGTCGAGATAAGGGAGTTAAAGGTGACCGGTGGGCTTGCTAGGAGCAGCTTCTTTCTGAGGCTGATTTCTGACGTGACAGGGCTGCCTGTGCGTAGCCCACTTGAAAAGCAGGGGAGTTCTCTCGGGTGTGCTATATGTATCGCTAAAGGAGTTGGGTTATACAGTAGTTTTGAGGACGCCATAAGGGGGATGGTGAGGGAGGGAGAAAGCGTGTCGCCATCACCGGAAAAACATAAAGAGTACGAGGCGGTATATTCCAGGTGGAGGCAGTTTTACGATAAGGTGGCTGGCTTGGGGGTTTAATCCTTTGGATGAAGAAACTAGAAGAGTTGGTTTAGAGATTATTAGGACTGCTAGGGAAATGCTTCAGAGTGGACTAGTGGAGGGGACAGAGGGTAACGTGAGCGCGAAGGTTGGCGACGACAGGGTCCTAATAACTCCTACTTCTATGAGTTACATGGAGATGGCTCTCGAGGACCTTGTCTTACTAGACTTGAACGGGAACGTGTTGGAGGGCAAAAGGCAGCCGTCAAGCGAGAAACCCATGCACCTCAAGGTCTACAATGCAAGGGAAGACGTGAGAGCGATAATACACACTCACTCGCTCTACGCGTCAGTCCTAGCTGTTTTAAGGAAGCCACTTCCTCCGCTCACGGACGAATTCATGTTCAAGTATGGAGGAACTATAGAGGTTGCGGAGTACGGGCTCACAGGGAGTGAGGAGCTCGCCGAGAACGCAGTTAAAGCGCTAGGCAACAGGGCAGCAGTCATGCTGGCTAACCACGGCGTATTATGCTGCGGGAAAAGTCTCGCCCACGTCCTTGAACTAGCGAAGGTCCTCGAGAGGATGGCGAAAATATACGTTACGGCATTAATGATCGGAGAGCCACACCAATTACCGGAAAAAGTGATCAGGGATGGGGCAACTGTCTACGAAATAATCAGAAAAATGAAGTGATGCGAATCATTCAGGAAAATGGTGGAAGGATTAATCTTCAAATACCCTTCAAACACAGCCACGTTGCTCCTAACAAAATGGATAACGTGAGAGGGACATACATAAACAGAAAGAATAAAAAGGGTTGAAGCAGAAGAAGAGGTTACAACTACTGATGACGTTAATTGCTCTTTTCTTCCCTACTGGAGGAGGCTTATTTTGTTTTTTAGCTCGGCTACATGTTTTACCGTGAGGTCCACGTGGGGGGAGTTGGCTGGCTCGTCACTTACAAGGACAGTTTTCATTCCGAGAATCTTCGCTGGAGCTAGGTCTGACGCCACTATGTCGCCCACCATAACTACCTCTTCTGGGTTAACTTTCAATGCTTCAAGAACTCTTTTGAATGCTGAAATATGAGGCTTCAGAGCTTCGAGGTCATCAGCTGTCAGCATAACGTCAAAGACATCTTCGCTCAGTCCCAGCGCCCTAAGCACTCCTGTTAGTCCTTTACGGCTAAGGTTTGTCAGCACAGCGAGCTTAAACGTCCTTTTCATTTCTTTCAGGGCGGACACCAGTTCCGGGTCGGGTTTAACATGATCTCCAGGGTTCACCTCATCTATGGCTCTGTAAAACTCTTCCCTCGTCACACCAAGCCTCTCAGCTATCAACGTAGATGGAGGGCGCTGATCATAGCCTTCTCTCCTAAGCTCGCTTATAACCCG
This sequence comes from Candidatus Jordarchaeum sp. JNZ_1113, assembly GCA_019057715.1. Lineage (GTDB taxonomy): Archaea > Asgardarchaeota > Jordiarchaeia > Jordiarchaeales > Freyrarchaeaceae > DTBI01. The sequence continues at coordinate 3,960 of JAHLWW010000108.1, read as the reverse complement.
CCTCACCTCTTTAAGGAGAGCTTCACCATTTAGTCCACTCTTCTCGGATACAAGCTTCAAAACCTGGTTCCGGTATGCGTCAGTCAAACTCTTAGACTTGAACAGTGTGCCCTCAACGTCGAACACTAGAGCCCTGATAGGCAAGGCGATCCCCCACCGTTAAGCCCAAACCAGAAAATAAAAAGGTTTCCGAAAGGGGAGAGAAGTCACTTTTTCGAGGAGAACTCTTTGATCTCTGCTTGTCGCTCAACTTTTCCATTTAAGCCAATCATTAAGTTCATCTGATGGAAGAAGGAGAACTACACCAGATCCCTTAACTTTGCCATAGAGCTTCCCGTCAGCCGTCACCATGTTGCACGCCTCATCCTCAGCCAGACTCATATACGCCGCGTCGTAAACCGTTATTCCGTACCTTTTAGCCTTTCTGGCGGCATCAGCCACCAGCGCCACCGATGGGGGACACAGTCTGATGTGAAGTTTAAAGAGACTTTCCACAGCACGCTCAACGTCACCCGCATCCAAGTGTGGGTTAAACCTCAGCGCGTTTGCAACCTCGTAAACCAGCAAGTCTGGAGCTAAGAGCTCAACCCTGCCTGAAACATGTAGCTCCCTTAAATTTAAGGCGGGCGCCCTATCGTCCTCACGTACAAACCATTTTACAACCACAGACGCATCGATTACGAGCTTACTCTTCTCGCCCATACCTTGAATCTCTCCACTTCCTTATCTCGTCTACTCCACTCCAGCCTTCACGGGTCTTCGCAGCTATCTCATCCATGACGGCACAGGCGGACTTCATCTCTTCCTCCCTAATCTTCCTGACTATAGCTTCCCTCAGATACTCCGACCAGTTAACATTCTTGAATTCACGCATCTTCCTTTTAATGTCCTCGCTGACCCTAATCGTTATTGTCGCCAAGTTATCACCTAATTGTAACAACCATAAAGTACGACATAAATGTTTCTACAAAAATGAAGCGATCCGCACTAACCACGTTAGGAATACATGCTCTGACTGGTTTAAACCCGTAAATTTCACCACAATAAAAGCTCGATAAATAGTTGAGAGCACTTAATAGTAAGGCGCTCCACGAAAATTTAGTTTCTGATGCATAAAAAATGGTGAAGAATTTCCCATTTGAGATCAAAGAAAGATTTAAATCAGGTCTTCCGAGTTTTGGTTTGTGGAGGGTTTCTGGGTTGAGGAGGGTTGAGTCGGATTTTGTTAGTGGAGGGTTGAAGTGTGCCGGGTGGCTTTACCTTCCCGAAGTGAAGAAGCCACCTGTCGTGGTTATGGCTCATGGGTTCGCGGCTGAGAGAAGTTTTCAACTCACAGCCTTCGCTGAGAGGTTTTGCAGGGAGGGGATGGCGGTCTTCCTGTTCGACTACAGGCACTTCGGGGATAGTGAAGGAAGGCCGAGGAACCTTGTAAGCGTTAAAAAGCAACTGGAGGACTGGAGAAACGCGCTTAAACACGTGCGCAGCCTAGAGGAAGTTGACGGTGAGAGAATTGCACTCTGGGGAACCTCCTTCAGTGGGGGGCACGTCCTTGTCACTGCAGCCCAAGACCAAAATGTCTCAGCCGTCGTGGCACAAGTCCCCTTCGTGGACGGGCTTGCAACGGCTTCCCTCCTCGGCCTAAGGTTCATCATAAAAGCAGCATTTCACGGCGCAGCTGACACTTTAGCGTCCCTCTTCGGCAGAGTGCACCACGTTCCAGTAGTCGCAGACCCGGACAGGTTCGCCGTCATGAACACCCCAGGCTCGAAAGATGGGTACCTTTCCCTCATACCCGAGGGCTCATCATGGAAAAACGAGTGCCCTGCAAGAATACTCCTCTCAATACCTTTCTATAGGCCAGTAAGATATGCGCCCAGAATAAAGTGCCCAGTCCTGATAGTCTACGCTGAGAAGGACACGCTGATCCCGCCGAGAGCAGTCAGGAAGACGGCTAGCAAAATAAGAAACGTGAAGGTAATAGGCTTCGACGTAGGACACTTCGACGTGTATTTCGACCCAGTATTCAGCGAAACCACAAAGATAGAAACCGAATTTCTAAAAGAAAATCTCCAAGAAAAGCGTAGTTAAGCAACTGATGCCACCCAAAACTCTAAAGAGAACAATGCATTACACGACTTACCGCTCTAAAAGTGAGCTCAAAAGCTTCCAAATCCTCTTGCTACGAATAAAATGACGCTCAAAAAATAGAAACGTTACAAAAAGTTGGACAATTATTCAGCTCGGAACCTTACATAAAAAATACTCAACATAAAAGATGATCCCATGTGGATGATTGACGCATCGAAAAGAAGAATTTTTGAATGTATAAGGGTTGCGTGTTGAGAGCGGATAGGCAACTGAACACATCAGTGAGTATATACCTTCAAAAGAGCTTTTAAGCCAAAATTTCTTCGACAAACTCATGAAAATGAGGGAGGGCACCCTTGACAGAGGAGAGATTGACGATTTTCCTGGTAAAGACCGATGAATCCAACATATGTTCTATTAAAGCTGATAACATAGACCATGGGAAAAAGGAAAACGGGGAGGGAAACGTATAATCCACTACATCACCCTACCCCGCTAAGAAGGGGGATAAGAAAAAAGAGTCATGCTTCCAAAGCAGCTTTGCTGCGATAATCCCTCCTATGTTTTTTTCCTGTGAGAAGCCCACTGCATGAAAGCATCCATGTTTCTCTCAACTGAACGACGTCCTTTATCAACCCAGAAGAATAGGCTACCTAACATTGAACCTGTAAAAGCTATGCTTATAACGAGCGGGATGGTAGGAATATAGGAGACTACCCCAGCGGGGGCGGCTGAGGGGAAAGCACTTAGTGGAGTGAAGGGTAAGAGGAGAGCTGGATCGCCTATCCTAGTAAGTACGTAGTGAAGCAAAGGTGGAAGCACTATGATGCTAGTTGTAGGGGATACCGTGGTGAATTGCATAATGTAAACAAAGATAACTGCAATTGTTGAGTAGCCTGTTATCCAGCATCCAAGTGTTTCTAGTATTCTCCATCGCTGGCGCAGTGGCACATGCGGACCGATGATGAACCTGATAAATTCTACTGCATTTGAGGCAGCATCACGGAGAGAGTAACCATGCGCAGAGAATGACAACATGAAGGCGGTGATAATGTTAAGCGGAAACAGGAGCACTGACAGAATGAGGCCAGTCAACGAAACCATAAGCTTAGTGGCCCAGCCCCATGTGACAAAGTCATAAACGCCCACAGCACTAACGAAAACATACGCACTCTCATTATTAATTAAAATAGAAGGAAAGAAAACACCAACCAGAATAACTGGTGTCAAACACAATTTAATACCAAACAGAAAAATCACCATGAAATAGGATACCAAAAAAATTGGGGGAAGAAAATATAATGCCCGTAAAGCCACATGAGACCACCTTGTCATTATGCGACACCTCCTTTATAGGTAATATGGAAAAATCCAGACCTCATTACCCCAACACCAAGTATATGATTTTATTGTGTTTGCAACGAGACCAGCACTATACGAGTTTATTGGAAGCTCCGGAACTGCATTTCTCCACTCGCCACTAGGCCAGACGAACCAAAACGAGATGGTCGACGATAACCAGAAGAAGGGGTTCGACGGATACAGGTAATGAACTTTCAAGACAAGTTTTACTCCGTAATTATTGCCCTGCATATAAGCTGCTATACTTCTCTCAAGGGCTAAGTTTGCCTCGTACCTTAACTTGGCAATAATCTCAGCGGTAATCAGACCAGCGAGAGCACCTGCCACGGCGCCTGGAAGATTTCCGGCTTTAGAGGCCAGAGCAGCTCCTAGAATACCGCTTATTGCAATGGCTACAGCCCCATATGAATCTAACAAGTAATTAATATAGTAAACGAAGGCTGTGGCTTCAAAGAATGGTGTTCCATTTACTTCTATGAAGTGGGGTGCTCTTATATGTAGGTATACGTC
>JAHLWW010000107.1 GCA_019057715.1 Candidatus Jordarchaeum sp. JNZ_1113 | reverse complement strand
CTTATTAATCTTTAATTTAAGCTTGGGACGCCATTTACCAGCCACAAGCAGAACCTCTTTTTTTATTTTTTATTATTAAAAATGGGATTTAAGCTAAGTCAATATTAACATTAAGAATATATTGTATTAATGTGGACTTAAAACTTGGATGAATTCGAGAGGGTTTCATGTTGAGAATATATGTTCTTTATGGAGATGATTTTGGGGAGAAGGTCGCCGGTAACCTGATCAACTTTTCCACGTTTTGCACGTCGTGCGGCGACGCATGCGAGCACTGCAGGCGTGATTATGGTTCATTCGCAAATTACATTTATGGTCTCCACAAGATCCCCCAAGACTTACCCCCCTACTTGGAGAACCCTGAGGATTACTTTCCGAGAAACCCGCCTAAGTGTGACTTGCTAATCGTAGTTGGAGTGCACCAGGATGTTCTTGCAAGCATATCCGTTTTGGCTGAAAGCATGGGGGTTAAGGGCGTTATTGTCCCTATAGAGGATGGAAGCTGGTGTCCTGTTGGGCTCCAAAAGCAGGTGGAAAGAAGCCTCGAGGAGATAGGTGTTGCGAGCGCCTTCCCAAGGCCATTTTGCGTCCTAGAGGAAAGAGGAACGAACGACATAATAGATCTCTTCATTAAGAAGTGTAAGGTCGGCAGGCCAGTAGTTGAGGTTGAAATACAGGGAGACCTGATAACTAAGGGGCGTGTTCTCAGAACAGCGCCCTGCGGGAGCACCTTCTACGTCATGCAGCAGATAAAGCTCACCAGGATTTACAGGCTGAACGAGAAAATATCTGAGGCTCACCATGCCTATCCATGCACCGCATCTATGCAGTATGACAAAGCCATAGGAGACACATATCTCCACATAGGAGGGTATGCCATCAGGAAAGCGGTTAAGGACGCCATAGATAAGGAGCTAACCCTCCAACTGAAAAGAAGAGAAGTGTCACTCGTCCGGAAAAGCGTACTCACCACTCCACAGGCAAGACCTTAACGCGTAATCATCCTGCTACAATGAAGGAACAGCCAGCTCCCAGTAGATTCAATAACAAAATTCCTGAAGGGCGTAGCCCTAAAGAGAAAGGTTCCCGTTATCGATAGTTACTTTTTCACTGTCCGTTCCCTACTTCAATGGTTTTCAAGGCGACTAAAAACCCTAAAATTTAAACAGATGCCCGGGAGACCTAAGCCTATCGTCGCCGTATGCGAACAGATCGGCGAGAAAAAGCGCGAGAAGAGCTAGAGTAACAATTGCATTCAGATGGAGTGCCGAGAAACCGTTTTAGTTGGAATCTGCTCAAGTAGACTTGTGGTAAGTCATGCGGCTACTTGCTCTGCATGCAAGCAAATCCTTTTAAGGGAGGTGCCTCAAAAAAGTTAGAGGTCCTGCGGTTCTACTGTTTACTGTTTGTTAGGAGGGCTTTGCTTTGATGTTTAGGAGGAGGTGCCTTTATGGAGTTGCGGAGGGAAAAAGTGAGCTGTTGTCTTGATTGTTACGATAACATGTTCTTCAAAAGCTGTGGTAATTGTTTGAATATTGCGCCTTTCGGGCCTAACTTGTTGGTGGTATAATGAGCAATGGTGAGAAGTCTTTTTCAGGCATCCATAAAGGTTCCATTGTTTTTTGCGCTTTTCTAATAATCTCCTCCTTAACCATGTTGTCTGTTTCACCGAATCTGATACCATACGTGTCCTCTCACACGTATAACCCTACGATCATAGGTTCTTTTTACCTTCCGAACATCCCCTCAGATGGCTTCTCCCTGATATATATCTCTCCTGGAGAAGAAGCCCATCAGCCTTTAATGTTACCCTCACGTTTGAGCTGCGTTTTCGGTGTGGTGGCGTCGAACCAGCCAGTTAAATTCAAGATTTATGGCATCCACCCTGTCCCAGTTATAGAACCGGGCATCCTACCCTCCTGGCAGGACACACTCCTGGACACCGAAGTATCCTCAACTTCTTTCTTCACCTATCCGCCGGCAAATGACTACATGGTGCTTCTCGTATGGAAGAATGAGGGGAGCCAGCCAGCACTGATAATGACTCAAAGCAGTGTCACGTTCCTAACGTTTCAAAGCAACCCCTTTATTCCTCTATTATACTCTTTACGTTTCATCGGCATCCTTATTCTTTTATTCACCATCATAGGAGCGCTTTTCAAACCTTCGCCTCCCGAGACCCTTGAGGGAGCTGGAGACGTGTTTGTCGAAGCTCTTAGGCTCACACCAAAGGCGCTATTCTACATTATGTTGCCAGTCGGATTTCTCCTCTCGATACAATACATTGCAGACAGGCTCTCGTATATTCTAACACAGATTCAATCACTTTCCTTCACCCCACCAGCCATACTGAGCCAGGTATCCCTAGCTTCTACCGTGGCGTCACTTCTAGTCACCTTCCTGCTGCTCGTCATGGTTGCGGGCATCGTCATAGCCTTTGTACACGTGATAGTTGAGCAGGGGCGCCCAGCACTACTCGAAAGCATTGAAATTGGTTTCAGGCGTTACCTTAAGCTCACAGCTACAACAATAATAGTGGGACTCATAGTAGGCGTAGGCTTACTTCTCCTCATAATACCAGGAATATACTTCGCAACGGTCTACGCTCTAGCCCCACAAGCAGTCATCGTGGAAAATGCAGGAGTACGAGAATCACTGCGGCGAAGCAAGGAGCTCACCAACGGAGCAAAGCTGAAAACCTTCCTCCTCTTCCTGATGTTCGGAATAATATACCTTATTATTAGTCAACTCATCAACTACATACTCTCAACAATGATTCCCATACAGCTCCAGCTCGCCGGCTCTCTAGTATTTCCCTTTTTATCCATCCTGCTGCCGTATCCTCCTCTAGACTTTAGCCTTGTCGTTTTTATTTTCCCAGCTGTTTTTGGGGCATGCCTAGTAGCAGGCTTCTTGGCAAGTATTGCTGTGTCTCTTTACCTGACAGGGTTTACACTTTGGTTTTACGCTCTGGGTGGCGGAGCCCCCCGGAAAAGCGTCACTCAGTACGAATACAAGCTTAAAGCGACTGAGTGTCGTGCTTGCGGGCGTAGCATCCCAGAGGAAGCGAACTACTGCCCCTATTGCGGCGAAAAAATAAAGTAAAATAAACGTTCCTTCGCTCTGCTTCAGCCCCCCTGCTCACGTTATTTTTGCAAGTATCCTTACTGCTTCAGGGTATATTTTTTCGGCGAGGTCCCTCCTGCTTCCTCCATGCGTCAGAATAAGGTACCTTCCATCACACATTTCGTCCGCTAAGTCTGCGACGATACGCACGGTCTCCACACAGGCCTTCTCGGTCAACCCTCTGTCGCCATAGTCGCCTTGACAGACGTCGTGTCCAAGCTTGTGCATTATGATGTGCGGCCTGAACTTTTTAGCCCTCGGAACGAACTCCTCCTCCACGAGCCTCAAGTAGTCTTCGTCGCTCGTGTTCCAGCCGGCATCCACGTCAACCTTCGTTCCCTCATCCTCAACGAGGTTTTGACTGCAGAAGCATACATGGAGGATGTCTCGTTGCCCCATGAAGATCGCCCTCGTCCCGTCACCGTGGTGCGAGTCAGTGTCAAGTATCGCGTAGCGCCTCCTCCCTCCATAGGTCTCCTTCAGGTAAGCTATGGTAGGACCAGTACATGAAACGTATGTTCCACCCCAAGCGCTTGAGGGGCCTGCGTGGTGACCTGCTGCGACCACGAAGACCAATGCGTTCTCCAGCTCACCTATTAATATTTTCTCTGCAGCCTCCAAGCACCCGCCAACCGAAAGAAGGGCACCCCTACAGTACCATGCCTTCTTCAGTTTCTCGACCAGTTCTCTCGTATGAACTTTAAGTAGAAGCTCCTCGGAAACCTCCTTAGGCTCAAAGAAGGCTATTTTCTCGTCGTTAAGCATGCTACCAAAGGCCTCGGGGAACCCTGCAAACTTATCCCCTATAACAGGCCAGTCCTTGCCCTTAAACTCGGGGTGAAAGAACACCCCAGTAACCATACGCGTTCCTCCGACAACAAAATAATTAGGTTTCAGGTCGTCAATGATCAGCTTATCTACTTTTCGCTTATCGGCGGCTAAGAAAAAACAGCGCCCAAGCTAACTAGTGCCTGCTCCTAATAGGTGCTCCCGGAAACAAACGCCGGTTGCTTACTTTGCTGAAGGACAGGAAAGAAGCACCTAGCAACGGTAGCGAGTCTGGGCGCTCTTCTGACAAGCTACCAGCGAAGAAGTTGTTACCACATCCTATTCTACTGCCCTCCTCCCTTTTTCGCTGTGCTCAATCAAATGAAAGAAAAATTTCGTTTTTGGGCCTTATAGTTAAGGTTTATTGTTAAAAATGGCATCTTATGAAATGTATTTATTCGTGCATTTGAAGGAGACTGTTGAAGGAAGCCTTGTGGCTTCGCCTTCACGCGGCTGGAGGTTTAGGTTTGCTTTTGGCTGTAACTGGTGACTTTCACTTGGGAATTAAGGGGAAGTTCAGGGATGTTTTCACTCTTGAAAACATTGAGCGCTGCGTGAGGAGCCTTGACTATTCTCCGGTCGACGTCTTCCTTTTCTGCGGCGACCTCTCGATGGCTAAACGGTACGATGATAGTGTAAAGCAGGCTCTCGACATGTTATACTCGGCTAGCGCTAGGTACCGGTTTATGGTGGTGGGTAATCATGACAGGTGGTACGACCCGAACCTGCGAAGGGTCCTGTCGACTCCCTACTATCTCAAATTGCTGGATGGGGAAGGCTACTACTTGGAGGACTTGGATCTCGGGATTGCTGGCACAAGGGGGTGGTATGACTACTCCTTCAGCCCTAAAGCCGACGTTGAGCGCGAGAGACGCGAGAGAGCAGTAAAGGCGACCGCTATAGAGTTGAAGAAGCTTGAGACTGGGTTAAAAAGCATCAAGAATGCCGAGGTGAAGGTTGTTATTATGCATTTCTCTCCAACGCCAGAAACGGTTAAAGGAGACCCTTTCATAGGCGTCTGCGGCTCGTCAGTCTTCATGGAGCTCTTAGAGGCGTACGGAGTGGACTACGTGTTCCATGGGCACAGCCACAAGTGCCGGGATGATTGCCTTGAAAGCGTGGTGAGAGGAGTTAAGGTGTTCAACGTTGCATGCGACAAGAGAGGCTTCACCCCATTAGTCATAAAGTTGTGAACTTGGTGGTTTTATGACTGGGCTCTGGGAGACACGACGCGAAAAAATTCTTAGACTGTTAAAGGAGAGTGACACCCCCCTGAGCGCAGAGCAGATTTCTCTGCTTCTAGAGCTAGACCGGAAGGATGTTTATGATGACCTTAAGCACATAGCTCGCTCCCTGCAGAAGTCCGAGTGGCAGCTCGTGATGGTTCCTCCACGCTGCTTGAAGTGCGGCTACGTCTTTAGCTCCGATAAGCCCAAGAAGCCGTCAAGATGTCCGAAATGCAGGGGGGAACGCGTTTCGGATCCATTGTTTAAGGTTGTCTCTCGCTAATGCTTCCAACGCATGTAGCTATGGGTAAGCCGCGTAGCTCCGAGAATCTATTCGACTCCAGGATGTTCCCCCTAATGCTACAGTTGCCGCTGATCGATAGGACGGGTGTTCGCGCGTCTCCACACGCTATGAAAGTGTTATCTTCAATCACCGCAGTGGAGTAGCGTGAAGCCATAATGCTGCAGCGGCAGTTGCTAAAGACGTTTCCGGTTATGATTGCATCAGCCCTCTCCATAACAGTAATCGCTGGGTCTATCGTGTGGTTTAAGAATGAGTTACTGATTATCTTAGCCCTCGAGCTCCAAGTGGTTGCGATACCTAAACCATTCTCTTGGAAGGTGCTTTCCTCAACCCTAAGGTCTCCCCCCTCTATCCATACTGCGGCAACCTCGTTCTCCGAGAACTTGCAGCTCTTGACGGAGACTATACTGCCCTCACCTAGAAGCATGCCGTACCCGTTCTGGTGGAAGCTGCACCCCTCAAGCTTAGCTATTCCCACTTCGACGTGGAGAGAGGCCAGCTCACAGCCTGTGAACTCGCAATTGGTGGCCTCAACCCTTCCATACTTCACGTTAAGAACTTCACTCTCCCTTGAGCCGACGAAGGACAACCCCTCAACCCTAAAGCTTCTCACAGCGTCGCATGTGAAGCCGTGACCATCAAGTAGGAGCCTCGTTAAGCCGGCTCCCTTACCTATTATGGTAAGGTCTGACTCGACGAAAACCTCACCGACAACATAGTCCCCTTTCTCCAGCAGTATTTCGTCTCCAGGGGACGCGTTACGGATTATGCGCGCCAGATCCACCTCATTGTCCTTCACAACAACCTTCACGCGACAACCTCCAGATCGATTTTTCCAAATTGTTCGGCTGTGAGCTGAAAACTTCACATCACAAATGTATTTTTAAATCAAATCACCTGACTAACAATTGTGTTGTTCCTAAATATAAGCTTTATCACAAAGAGACATCCATAGTTTAAGACATACTTCAATAAAAATCTTCTACGAATATTTGCCTGATAACCCATCAATCTCCCTCGCCAGTATCTTGACAACTCGTTTACCCCACCTAACCTTTAGCTTCGCGAGGCGCCTAGTCTCCTTGAAGTGCATCCTTTGGGAAAACATTTCGGTATCCCTCTTCAAGTGCTCCACCGCGTCATTTATACTCCCACCTTTCCATCCCTCCTCCTCAAGGCATCTCGCAAAGCCAACAACACCCAGCGCGTCCAGCTTGTCGCAATCCCAAAGAATGGCCTCCTCCAGCCCCTTCAGTTCTTCCGGGCGGTAGGTGTGGTGGCTTGAAATCGCCCTTAAAACCTTCTCCAGTTTCCCACCCGGCAGCAC
>JAHLWW010000106.1 GCA_019057715.1 Candidatus Jordarchaeum sp. JNZ_1113 | reverse complement strand
CTTCTGGAATTCTCTAATCTCCAAAACAGAACCCTCCATCAACACAATACCGATCTTTCCGCCATTTAACTCTTCATAGTCCTTTAATCATATTACTCCAGAGCGATTATACCGTTTCCTCTTATCGATAAGATAGCGTCGCCAACAAACCATCTTCGGGAAACAACCCCCTCAAAAAATAAACTACTAGTTGAAAGACACCATTAAAAATACAGTACCCCCCATTAAGGGGGGCTTAACGTTATAAAAAGTATTACTTATCCGAAAGCTTTCTCTAAAGGTGGAATTACCTCTTTTTTCCTTGACATAACTCCTTCTAGGTAAACTGACCCGTCTTTGACTCTTTTTCCGAAGGCCTTCTCCACCACATCGATCCTTTCGCCCACTGCTAAAAGCTCCGTTCCCTCCTTTATAATGTCCGTAAGCATCATGAGGATCAAACCGTATTTTCCTTCGCTTCTCTTTCTCTCCATTTCTTCAAGGATCTCCTTTTTCCGCTCTAGCGCCTCTTGCAAGTCGAAGACTTCAACCTGGCCCACTCCAACCTTGACTCCCTTAAACTCGTAGTCTTTGAAGTCAGCCATCAAAATTTCTGAGGCAGTTTTACCCCTGAGGCTGGCTTTCGCTTTCTTAATTTCAATCCCGAATCTCTCCGGGTCAACTTTAACCATCTCCGCTAGTTTTAGCGCTACTTCCCTATCAACTGGAGTGCACGTAGCCGATTTGAAGACGACAGTGTCGGATAATATCGCGGCAAGCAGTATCCCTGCCACCTCGTAGGGGACCTTAATTCCCTTCTCAAAGTACTTTTTGGCCACTAGGGTTGCTGTTGAGCCGACTGGCTCAGCGTGGAACAGTATGGGCTCAGGATACTTAAAATCTATCTTGTGGTGGTCGAGCACCTCAAGTATTTCGGCGTTCTCAACTCCATTGACAGCCTGTGCAAACTCGTTGTGGTCGACGAGTATAAGCTTCTTCCCCTTCGCATCCTTCAAGAGAGGCGGAACATTGACCTTAAAGTAGTTCAGAACGTATTCTGTTTCGGGGTTTATCTCATCAGCCCTAGCAGCCTCAGCGTTCACTCCCTCAACTTCCCTCTTAAACTTGGCATAAGCTATGGCTGAACACACCGAGTCCGTGTCCGGAGCCTTATGCCCTACAACGTATACATCAGCCACCTAAACTCCCCCTTAACAAATCTACCGAAGCAGTCCTTTTCACTACTATAAATCAATTTTCATCCGACAGAGGGCAGCCCAGCATAACATAGTCCTCGATTGATCCTTGTCTCGGCCTCGCCTTTAAGCTTAAGGGCCTTAATCATCTGAACCGCCTCCTCAACGGTGTGGGCGACTGGGACGCCGTTCAGCTCAAACCCCTCGACGATCATTTGGTATTTTTGAACCCAGGGAACGTAAGCTACAACGGGCTTCTTGTATTTTCTCACTATGTTTGCCGCTCTTCGGCCGAGCTGCATGCTTATGGTTGGTGGATATGGTAACATTAACAATATGACCGCTTCGACTTTCTCGTTTTTCATCAAGTACTCCGCTACTTTTTCAACATCATTGTCCACTAAGCTACCTGTTAAGTCTATGGGGTTTCTCAGGCTTGCTATTGGAGCCGCTGAAGGGTTAAGAAGCCTCCTCATCTCCTCTTGCTCTTCCTCCGTGAATTCCACGAGGTTCAACCCGTACTTCGCGCATAGATCAGAACATAGTACTCCATGTCCGCCCGATATGGTGAGGATCGCCACATCCCCCCTCCTTATTGAAGGAAGCCTGAATGAGAGCACCTTGCTGAACGTTATAATCTCATACTCGTTTTCAGCCTCTATTATGCCCCATTGCTTGAATGCTGCTGATGCAATGCTGGAAGCCGTCATTACGGAGCCTGTATGGCTGGCGGTTGCCCGCCTCCCATATTCGCTTTTCCCAGCCTTAAAGACTACGACAGGCTTCTTCTCGAAGCATTCTGCTGCCTTTCTGAGGAACAGCGCTCCTTCTTTCTCCCTAAACCCTTCAAGGTAAATCGTTATAAGCTTCGTTCTCGGGTCGCTTTTAAAATACTCTAAGAGGACGTTCTCATCTATCACCGCCTTGTTTCCAACATTTATGGCGACCGAGACGCCTATTTTCCTCTCGGCATATTTGCTGAAGAACTGGTCTACTAGCACTCCTCCAGACTGGCTAATGACAGCAACGTTGCCAGGAGGGGGCGTAACAAGCCTCTCACTTGGAAGGAAGAACGTGTCAACGTAGGGCGGACTGTAAACTCCCACGCAGTTCGGCCCTATCACCGCCATGTCGTATTTCTTCGCTATCCTAATAAGCTGATCCTGCCTTTTGACGCCTTCATCCCCAATCTCGGCAAACCCTCCCGAAACCACCACGGCACCCTTAACACCTACCTCACCACACTCCTCCAGTATACCATTAACGGCTTCAGCATGCACACAAATAACCACTAAATCTATATTCTTCGGGACGTCCGAAACAGACCTGTAAAGCTCCCTGTCATCGAGTATTCCACCCCGAGGGTTAACTCCGAAAACTTCTACCTCCATTTCATGGAGGTTCTTTTGATATATCACTGTTCCGGGGCTCAACGGATTTATTTGCGAAACACCCACAACGCATAGGGTTCTAGGCTGAAAGACCGCCTTCAGATCCAAGTGTTCACCACCTCGAAGCCTAAGCATCACTCAGCGGAGCAGAAAATTAATTTTCCGTATTGAAACCATATTTAACGGTGTACCCCTCTTGCCCGCCGCGATCCTTGTCGGATGTTGTGGCTTCCCGACGGGAATGAAACGCTACGTGAAGGAATTCAAGGTGGCTGAAGTCCAAAAAACGTTCTATAAGCCCCCCTCACCTGAAACACTCAAAAAGTGGCGTGCCTCAGCTCCGGAGGAATTCGAATTTACAGTTAAAGCTTGGCAGATAATAACGCACCCACCCACTTCTCCAACCTATAGAAAGGCAGGACTAAAAATTAATTCATCATCCGAGACCGGCTTTTTTAGACCGACACGCGAAGTTTTTGATGCTTGGGAAAAGGTACGAGAGGTCTGCAGCATTCTTAAGGCGAAGGTATGCGTTTTTCAGACCCCACCCAGCTTTAAAGAGACCCAAGAAAATAGGAAAAACATGAAGGAGTTTTTCTCGTCGATCGACTCAGGCGGCGTCACACTCGCGTGGGAGCCTAGAGGATGGAGCTTGGAAACTGTTAGAAGCATCTGCGAAGAACTTAACTTAGTTCACGTCACAGACCCGTTCGCCTCGCCACCCGCCTTGGAGCGCGAAATAATCTACTTCAGGCTTCACGGCTCTCCTCCAGGTGAAAGGCTCTATCGCTACCGCTACACCGAGAATGACCTTCGCCAGCTTGCTAGTAAAATAAAAGGGCTGAAAGGGAGAATCTATGTTCTCTTCAACAACATATGGATGCGTGACGACGCATTAGCCTTCACGCATGTTTTAGAGAAGCATGTCTAGTGGCCCAGCACATGCCTCCTTAACACCTTCTCGCCTGGACGATACTTTTCAGCGATTTCGACAAGCTTCTTGCAAATCTCGTTATGCTCAGGAGCGCACCTCTCTAACACTGATTCTCCCTTAATCGCCACCGCAGTGTTCTCAACGACTCTGATTAGCTCCGTCGCCATCACACTGCAAACCCACACCAGGTCTCTTAAAATCTCTAAAACAGCTGTTTTAAATTCCTCGTCGCTCATTCTTCACCACTCCAACTCAACTTAACTTGCTTTGGAGTGCAAGGCGTCGCACAAACCTTGCACTCTCCCCCACAACTTTCAACAGGTATAAAATTTCCGTCTCTCTTCTTCACGGGGGGAAAACGAAACCCTTCACACTTGTCCCCTATCCAGAGATCCCTCATCCCCTCCATGCAGAGGCCATAAGTGGTCTTTGTACCCGACCTACTGATCAGGTCTCTTATCTGCTTGAGTTTTTCAAACCTGTATTTCCACTCTACAACATGGTATCCTGAAATAACACTTCCCCTAGCAAACAGCTTCTCGTACTTCTTGATGAGCCAATCTAACCCATTTTCCCTAAACCAGAAATACAAATACTCCTTATGGCTTAACGAAGAGGCCCTTATCCCCACGAAGCTCCCTACTATGTGATCCACCTCCAGATCTAAGGCTAAACAAGTTAACTCCTTTATCTGCTCTGATCCATCAGTAAGGAAGGGCATGTGCGGGTCCTCCCTAAGAACAGTGAAAACCCCATGGTCCTTCGCTCTCATGATGCTTTTAATTCTCAAGTGTGGTGGAGGCGCGTTTGGCTCAAGAAGACGGGAAACCTCTTCATCCAATGTGTTAAGAGAAACCTGTAGGGCGAAAAACGGGAAACCCTCAACTACCCTAAGCATTCTAAGCGGCACCTCTCCTTTCGTCACAAGGTAAAAGGGAACCCCTTCATCAACGAAAAACTCAGCCAGTTTAACTGTTAACTCGGCCAATTCACGTGTAGCCAGCGGGTCACTTACCGGTGACATGTAGACTGGCTTCACGATACGGGCATTCTGCACAAACCGCCTGACTCTCTCAAAAATGCCCCTCCTTAGGAAGAAAACTCCATGAGGAGGAGAAGACGGCATAGCTCTCGCGTAACAGTAAACACATTCATGAGCACATCCATCCGTAATGTTGAGAGAATACCTGCTTCGCAAACACTCCATACCCGCAGTTTTAAGGGGCACTCCTCCAAATTTCCTCTCCACCTTCAAAACGGGCACCTGTTTCTTTCTCCTCCAATAACCTAGAAAGCACTCCGGGTGCCCCCCCAAACTAATGTTCCCGATTTTAACCGGCTTCTTCTCTATCCTTCCACCACAAACATAGCACTCATCAGGGACAAGCTTCCAAACCCAATTCACTCAACACACCACCAATCAACTCTTAATAAATAATCAAAGGCTTCTTTTAAACCGTCGCCTACACATCTAACATCGACAAAAATCAGCATCCTGCAAGTGAGAATTTAAAACTCAAGAAAGGGGGGAAGGGAAGATGGCTAGTATATGTATGACTGAAACTCGATCTCGCTTCCTCTGCTTTCTTCTTTCGTTTCTTCAGCTTCTTCTCTGATTCCGTCATTTTCTATGGGCAAGTTAAGATATTTTTTAATGGTCTTCAAAAGCAACTTAGCTGCTTCCATATCGGTTTTTCCGGTTACGGCAACTTTGCTATCAACTTTTGAGAGGAGGATCACTCCCTCGATTCCGTACTTTTCCTTTGCTATAACGGGAACCAAACCATTCGCTCCAACTATCTCGCCCTTAGGCATTCTTTCAAGCTTCTCAATTTCGGGAAATTCAAGCCCACCCGTACTCGTGAAGTACACCCTTCTCTCACCATTTTCGCAATCCGAGAGGTACCCTCCCAGCGTTATCAGAAACTTAACCTTGAAATCCGCCAGCAGCTTAGCTATTTGCTCAGATAGAGTGTATATTCCTGGAGCAGTCATCGGCTGGTCATCACCCGTAACAAGCAGAAGACTCCTTCCATCGGTATGGCTGTTCCAAACATAAACTTGAATCTGGGGCGGTCTCACGACACCATCCTCCACTATGACCATTGGCGGCATATCCGTGAACTCAACTTCAATTATCTTCTCCGCTTTCAAAGCTTCAATCAGCTTTCTGACCGTTAACGCCCCAACCTCCGTTATGTCTGGAAGGGCATGAACACACACAGCCTCCTCAAGCCCCCGCTTGGGCTTGACTTCCCTCACCGTTATTTCATACATATTTCTCACCATTTCCAGTGGAAATAAACCCAAACTACCTAAATAACTTTTTAAAGTTTTCAATATTTAAATTCACCTATTATCGAAGTATTATATTTATAACAAATTCAACCACAATAACTTAACCTGACTTTCAGCATTAAAAAAGGATATTTAAAAAATGACACTTTAAACAAAAATAGCGACATAATACTACCGGCAAACTAATACCACAAAGATTCACAGACCGCCACCTCTTCCCCTGTGAGACTTAGCCTTCTAAAGTAGCATGTCCCCTTATCCATAATGTAAGGCCTCAATTACTCTCTCCCTCAACTTAAAACATTAAAAATACAACAATTGTTAAAACTACTTTATCCTATTTGTGTATTCCAGGCTGAATTTATATTGCAACATCCTCCACGAGATTAAGCTTCTTTATTACAGCTTTAGCGGCCAAGTCGAAAGCGGTATCAACGTTTACATTGTTCTTTGCGCTCGTCTCAACATGGTAAAGGATCCCGTGTTCATTCATAAACTTTTTAACGTCATCCTCATCCACTTTCCTATCTAAATCACATTTTGAGCCGACTAGAATCATAGGAATTTCGCCAGCGTTTTTCTTCGTCAGCTCAAGCCACTCCCTCAGGTTGAAGAAAGACTCCCTTCTAGAGACATCGTACACTAGTAGGGCAACGTTCGCCCCTTTGCAAAAATCGGGGAGTATCTCTCTGAACCTCTCCTCGCCACCAAAGTCCCATATCATTAAAGTGACATCGTCACCTCCAACTTTAAGTGTCTTCTTTTCAAAGCCGACGCCTATAGTCATCTTACCATCAAAGTAAGTTCCATCACAATACCTCTTCACAAGCGTAGTTTTTCCAACGCCTCCATCTCCCTCCACAAGAACTTTAATTATGATCAACATACACACCCCATATCGCGATCATTATTGAAAAATATAATTATAATGCTGTATTCAGAAACGTATTTTCGCAAAGTGATATCATACAAAAATTATCTTTTCATACTTAAAAAATTTTTGGTATTTCGTGTCAAAAATGAATTTTTC
>JAHLWW010000105.1 GCA_019057715.1 Candidatus Jordarchaeum sp. JNZ_1113 | reverse complement strand
GCGCTCAGGCATCCTGATAACGCATCTAGGCTATATTTTGAGATACGTGGAGACGCATAGGGCACATGTCATTTTAAAGGGGAAAATCGCGTGCTCAGGAAGGCCCATAGAGATCTTAGACCACATACTAAAGGAAGGCTACTGGTGGTGCGATAAATGCAAGGAAATGCGAGGTGACTAAGATGAGTGAAGCGTGGGATGAAGAGATAAGGAATCGTGCTTTAAAAGCACTAGATAAGAGGGCAGATTATGGGCCAGACATAAATATATCAGATTTTGTAAGAAGTCCCGGGGGGCTGGAGGCGAAAAGCGTAGAGGAGTTGCCATCAAGCATTAAAGAACAAGCGGTCATGGTAGGTGTCAGGCCTGACATGAAGGAGAGAGCTGGCACTTACTTCCAGTTAGACCACTCAGTAGTCTTCAGCGGAGTTAGCAAGTACTTTGATGGAGGAGTCGAGTTTACCAGCACTATAGAGGCAAAGAAAAAGTATGACTGGCTTAATAAGTATCTCTGGAGAGCTGTGCCAGTAGATGCTGACAAATATACAGCCCTTGCGGCGTTAGAGTGGGATCATGGATATTTCCTCAGAGTCGCAGCCGGAAAGAATGTGACTGTACCTCTGCAATCCTGTCTTTATATTTCACGTAACAAACTCGACCAGAACGTCCATAACTTGATCCTAATGGAGCCGAACTCGGAGGCCCAGATTATAACAGGATGCGTAGTTCATCCCAACGTTTCAAAGGCACTTCACGTAGGCATAACAGAGATATACCTCATGAAGGGGGCTAAGCTTACCTTCACCATGATCCATAACTGGGCTGAGGGAGTGGACGTGCGTCCCAGAACCGGGATCATGCTAGAGGAGGGGGCCATCTTCATCAACAACTACATTAATCTTAAGCCCGTAGGCAGCATCCAAACCTACCCTACAGCTTATTGTAATGGGAAAAATACAACAGCGGTCTTTAACTCCCTGATATACGGTGACAGGAAATCAGTCATAGATGTTGGCGGAAGAATAATTTTAGGAGGAAAAGAGAGCAGAGGAGAAGTGAAGTCAAGGGTGATAGCTACTGGAAACGCCGAAGTGTACTCCCGGGGGTTACTTGTTGGTAAAGAGGAGAAAACACGCGGCCACCTTGAATGCAGAGGCCTGCTTCTTTCAGATGAAGCATTCATTCACGCTGTCCCTGAACTTCGAGGAGAAAACGGTAAAACAGAGCTAAGCCATGAAGCAGCAGTCGGAAAAATAGCTGAGGAGGCGATATACTACCTTATGGCGCGGGGATTTAGCGAAGAAGAAGCGGTATCAATGATAGTGCGAGGCTTCTTAGATACGAGAATATTTGGGCTACCCGAACTACTCAAAAAAGAAGTGGACCACGCAATAGACATGGTTCTCTCTTCATCTCTTTAAGACAAAGAGATAAGACAAAGAGACTCTTCAATTAAAAAGCATTCTAGGAAGGTAGGTATGCTACTCCAAATCAGAATCATTAGTAATTAGTTCATAAGTCGAAACAAGACGAAGGAGAATTTAACGCCAGAAGACTGAAAGAAGCACTGTATGAGTTGATCAATAATGAGGTAGGTTTTTCACGAGCTCCATTAAGGATTCTCCGAGTTTTTTCCATTTTTTCTTCCCCTTCTCGGGGAGGGGGATCTTTACTAATTTAACCCCTTTTCTTCCACACACTTCTTCTATTCTAGCGTCTTTTTGGTCGTTCTCGATGGGGATTACCACTATTTTGTAGTCGTGCTTTTCAATGAAGTTGCAGATTACATTTATCACGTGTTCCTTAGCGTGTAGAGGATCTGGAACTCCTAAGTGCTGTGAAAGAGGGTAAACGTCTTCTACTTCCTCGGGGATAATGCCGAAGAAACTGGATTTGAGGACGAACTGTATTTTTCTTTTTATGGGTTCTGGAAGGTTTAGATTTTGCTCTAGAATCTTTCTTTCTCTCGACCTGTAGAATGGACGTGATGATGGCTCAGGTAAGATGACAAGTACATCTACTTCTTCAGGCTTTGATAGTGTATCGAGTTTTTTTAGGTGAAATGATACTTCCGGCCTCCTGAGTGATTCTGGACTGGAAAAAATAATGGCCCTCTTTTTAATAGAGGGAGTGAATCTCGCGATGAAGTGTGAGTACTCACACAGCCTTCTTAAGCCTTTGAGAAGAGCAGGGTGGCTTTTGCTTCTCGCCTCTAAGAGTTCCCATAGTCTTCCGTCTACGATTGCCTGTCTTATCGCTTGAACCTCGCTGAGCGACACGTAAAGGTTATGCGTAGCCAGCAGTTTCTCTCTTTCATCTTCAGGCTCCTTGAGGAGCTTCTGAGGGGTATACTCTAAGCATATGGGGCAGCTGCAGGGAAAGAACTTCAACTCAGAGAGGCTCAGCGTTCCGTGGGGTGTCATATACCTTCCTTCTCTCGCGTATAGCGCGTAAGCAGCCGAGTCAAACAAGTCTATTCCCATTGCTACCGCGAGCGAGAACATCATAGGATGCCCTGCACCGAAAAGGTGAACCGGCTTCTCTAAAGGAAGGTTTTGTTTGGCCGCCATAACCACATCTACTAAAGCATCAAAGGAGTAACTTTCCATTAATTGAACCACGCTTCCGACAGCATAAACATTAAAGGGCATCTTTCCGATCTTAGCTGCGCACATCCCCGCTAAATCAGGGTAAGGGCTTCCTTGAACGGGGCCGACCCAGAGAATGTCGCTCCTCCTCCTCTGGCTGATACTTTTCTCAGCGTTAAAGAGAGTTTCCTTGACGGCTTCTTCGGCCTCCGCTCTGTTTCTCGTGCCACCCGAAGGAACGTCAAGAATTACTGCTAAGTCGCTTCCTATTTCCTCCTGAAACTCTATTATCTCCTCTTGATTAACTTCCAGTTTTCCGTAAACCATAAGTTGGTAGGCTCCCGAGTCAGTCATGACTACTCCGTCAAATCCCAGAGTGGCATGTATACCCTTCGACCTCGCCTCGTCCGGAATGTGCTTGAGCGTTATCATCGCGTTGGTTATTACACATTCGCAGTTCATCCTTCTAATGGAGGATGGAGGCACTACTAGCCGCGTTGGGTTAATAACGGGGAGAAGGGCAGGTGTGGTAATCCGCCCACTTTTAGTCTCCAGAAAACCTATTCTCCCCATAAGGTCCTTCTCATGAACTTCAAAGCTCATTGCATCCCTTTCCCCCAGCCTATACCGCGATAGATGAAGCCGGACTCGGCTGCCTTAGCTGGATCAATAATTCTTCTCCCATCTACCAGTAGGGGGATTCTCATCAATTTCTTAGCTTCCTCAAGGGGGAGCTCAGCGTATTCTTTCCACTCAGTCACAATTATGCAGCAATCTGCTCCCCTTAACGCATTCAGCGATGTTTCAGCGTAAACAACAGTTTCCCCGAAGATCCCCTTCGCCTTCTCCATGGCTTTAGGGTCATGAACAACTACTTTTGCCCCCCGCTCCAGCAGGGCGTGAATTATCTTTATTGACGGAGCTTCTCTCATGTCGTCGGTTTCCGGCTTAAACGCAAGACCAAGAACGGCAATTCTTCTCCCACGTAACTCTCCAAGAACACTTTCAGCCAGTTCAACCACTCTTAGAGGTTGCCTGTTGTTAACCGTTAAAGCAGCTTCCAAAAGCACTGGGTTGTAATTTTTATTTCTTGCAACCGAGATAAGCGCCCTCAAATCCTTAGGTAAGCAGGATCCTCCAAAGCCGCAACCAGCTCTCAGGAACTCAGGATTAATTCTAAAGTCAAGACCTATAGCATAGGCAACCTGCTTCACATCGACACCGAAAAGCTCGCATATGTTCGCCACCTCATTTATGAATGAAATCTTCATAGCTAGGAAGGCGTTATTGGCGTACTTTATCATTTCTGCTGTCCGAAGATCCGTCTTCACAAGGATGCTTTTAATACCGCTGAAGAGCTCCTCAACAACCTTACACGCTCTTTCGTCCCGATAACCTATCACGATCCTATCAGGATTCATAAAGTCACGTATGGCGTTTCCCTCACGGAGAAACTCAGGGTTCACGCAAACGCCGAAATCTTTCCCTTCAACTTTACCGGACGCAGCTTCTATTGTAGGTATGACCAGTTCCTCGGTCGTTCCAGGTATAACCGTGCTCTTAACCACCACCACATGGTAATCGTTTTTTTCAGCTATGCCCGCACCTATATCCTCAGCGGCACCTTTAACTCCGCTCAGGTCTACTTCTCCGTTCACGTTTGGGGTTCCAACCGTTATAAAGGATACAGAGGACTTAGCGACAGCTTCAATGGTGTTGGTTGTTGCTTCCAAGCTCCCTGTACTCCTATGCTTAACAAGCTTTTCGTTTACCCCAGGCTCATAAATAGGTGCTACGCCTCGCCTTACCAACTCAACCTTGTTAGCGTCTAAGTCAGCTAGAAAAACCCTAAAACCTAAATCCGCAAGGCAAATCCCAGTAACCAAACCAACGTAACCAAGACCGACAACTGTTATATTTCTATTCAAACTATCACCTTAAAGAAAAACTTTGATTGAACTTTCTCCTTTTTAACTCCAATGTAAACTTTAAAACCTTAACGCACCTTTAATGACGAACAAAAAATTTTTCACAAGGTAAAACACATCAACGTATTTTTCCATTGCGAAGTATATCTCTGAAACCATCTGCCCGGCATTTTCTGAGGATCTCCAAAAGACGCTCTAAACGTCTAAATTTATTCCAAAATGGTGCTTTGAACTCGCTTTTTTAAAAAAAGATAAACAAAGAACGAAAACTGAATAGTTCTTTAAAAAGTCCCGGTCATTCTTAAAAATTCTTCCTTGGGAGATCACTGTGTTTTCCAAGATTTTCTGAGGCGGACCATCAAGCTTCTCAAGCAGGAAATTTTGGATGGCTCTCCATTAAATTTTTCCATTATTTTTTGTGCGTAGTCAAGGAACTCTTCGAGCTTCGCCTCCTTTCTGAGCATGAAGCATAAAAGGTTGTAGTCTTTCGCTGAAACCACCACGTTTTTGTCGTCAAAGATCATAGCCTTTGGAACCATATTTCTAGAGGCACCAACCATAAACATAGTATAAAGCTCAACAAGCATCTTTTGTATCCCGTCTTCCCCGTCGACATTTAACTCCCACTTCATAACAGGGCCATAGACTTTATCCATGTTAAGAAGGGCGACAGACTTAACACCAGCATTCTTAAGTAAGTCCATGCAGTCGTTCACCTCTCGCCACTAAGGCGGCGAGCTATTGATATCAAGTTTTGTGTTTTTTCGATGTTACCTACAATTTCCAGAGGTGATGCCAAGGTAGCATCAAAAAAACAAAAGGCATTATTCCAAATGACAGCTAATTATTCTTTAATTCTCTTATGTTAGGAGTAGCGAAAGTATTAAAAGGATAGTTAGGCTATTGATGCTTTCAAAGGGTATAGTTGGTTGTGGGGTGCGTCGAATTTAGTAGCAGGCTTGTGCTGGCACCTATGCTGTTAGAAAAACTGAGAGTTGATGCTGAGAATGGACGAAGAAGAGGACGAAGTTTTACAAGTGCCCTACGAGAGGCGGCTTGTCAGGCGCCTCAGTCTTACAGAGGCGGTTACGATAGGTGTAGGGGCAAGTATAGGGGCGGGAGTTTTTACATCGATAAATTTGGCGATGTGGGAGGCTGGAGCAGGGAGCATTTTAACGTTTTCTTTGTGTAGCGTTGCAGCTCTCCTTGTAGGGTATAATTACGTTAAATTTTCCTCTGTTTTCCCTGAGAGCGGAGCGAGTTACACGTATATTGCACGGGCACTTAAGCGTCCCTTCATTGTTTTCGTTTCGGGTTGCACTCTCTGGTTCGCATATGTGATCGCGTGTTCAACGTACACCGTTGGCTTCGCAAATTATTTCGATTACATTTTAAATTGGGAAACTAGACAGGTAGTTAACTTCCTGCTTGAAGCTAACGGCTTACGTAGTATCTCGCATCTTGTATGGAACCTTGTAACGCCATCATGCACCAAAAAAATACTGATGGTTACGTTAACCTTTATTTTTACAGGGCTTAACATAGTTGGCGTCTCTGAGACTGGAAAAATACAGACGGCGATGGTTGTCGGGAAAGTTTTAGTACTCCTTTTTTTCGTCATGGTCGGGTTCGCAGAAATTCTTTCAAGACCCAAACTAATATTCACATCACTTCAGCCTGAAATCGTGTTCTCCCAGTTCTACACTTACTACATTCCATTACTACTTCCGTTTAAAAACTCATTATGGGCCGTGTTCTCCGCCGTTGCCACTGTTTTCATTGCTTTTGAAGGATTCGACTTAATTCCAACGGCAGGCGAGGAACTCAAAAACCCAAAAGTAATAGGAAGAGCCATTTTTATCACGATAACATCGATCTCGGTAATCTATATACTCACGCTCTTCACTTTGCTGTTCCTCGTACCATGGTACGAGGCGGGGGGAAGCGAGGCACCTCTAGCAGAAGCGATGCGGAGAACGTGGCTGAACGGGTATGGGGAGGTCATCTTGGTTGCTGGCGGCGTTCTTTCAACGGCATCTGCGTTTAACGCTACACTATTCGGGGCATCTAGGTTAATGTACGCTATGGCTAGAGAGAGAGTATTACCTGAGCGGCTTTCAAACCTCAGCAGGAAGGAGCGAGTGCCATATATTAGCATTCTTTTAGCTTCGCTCGTCTCTCTTCTATTTGCATTAACAGAAAATCTTGAGCTTGTGACTAGTATGACCGGCGTGGCATTCATGTTGATCTTTTTACTTGTAAGCGTCTCGAACGTCCAGCTTAGGAGCAAAACTAAGTGTAACGTACTAATACCCATAGCAGCGGTCGTGCTTCTCGCTATCTTCTTGCTCTCAGTAAAACTCTACATTATAGAAGCCTTTTTGCTCCTACTTGGAGCAA
>JAHLWW010000104.1 GCA_019057715.1 Candidatus Jordarchaeum sp. JNZ_1113 | reverse complement strand
GTAGAACTCCTCAGTCAGAAAGAGATGTTATCCTATATAAAGCATTATGAATCCTTTGGGCTAATTGGCTCCTTTCCAACTTGTTCGAAGGAAGAGGATGTAAGAAAGTTTTTGAATCTTCTTCTTTTTCTTTTTCTTGGTGGTGTGTTGCCGTCTTTGTCTAGTAAGCGTGGTGAAGTTGCGAGGGAGGCTGCCCGTCTCCTGTATTTCCGGCTGGCTTCGGAGTATTATGATGCTAAGCGTCAAGCTGCTAGAAGCCTTAATGTTCGTGTTCTCCCCACGAATAAGGAAGTTGCATTTGAACTTGATAGGCTTGCAAGTCTCTTAGAAGGGGAAATGAGAGTGAAAAAATTGAAGGAGCTGAGGGAGGATGCGCTGGAAGTCATGTTAATTCTTGAACGCTTCATTCCTGTTCTCGTCGGCTCGGTCTGGAGGGGAACTGCGAGAATGGGGAGCGACATAGACATCAGGGTTTTCGCAGAAGACCCTCAGGATGTTATTGAAGAGTTGAGACGTAAAGGTGTGAATTTTAAGGTGGAAGTTTTGGGCAAAAACAAGCTAAAAAAATATGTTCACATTTACTTTAAGACGAACAGAGGAAACAGTGTTGAAGTGGTTGTCCGTCCATTGGAGGAGAAGTGTCTGAAGGAGAAGTGCGACATTTTCGGGGACGAGATCCGTGGCTTAACAATATCCGAACTGAAGAAAGTTTTAAGGGAGGACCCCGTAAGAAAATTCATCCCTGAGTAGTTGCCTGCCCTATTAGTGGCTGGTGAGCTGGTTGAAGGCTGTTGTTCTAGCTGCTGGTGAAGGAACAAGAATGTATCCTTTGACATACACGTGCCCTAAGCCTCTTCTCCCCGTTTCTGGAAAGCCTGTCTTAAGGCGTGTTCTTGAAGGACTAAGGGCGAACGGTATAAACGAGGCTCTAATTGTCGTCGGGCGTCGCGTAGATGTCGTAAAGGACGCGCTGAGTGGGGTTGGCTTAAAATTAGAGTACGTAGTTCAGGAAAAACCTCAGGGAACTGCTCATGCGTCAAGCTTAGCTGAAGAGTTCGTGAACGGCGATGACTTCTTACTCGTGAACGGAGACGTCTTAGTTCCCGAAAACTTCTATGGAAAAGTGATTGATACCTTTCACCGAAGCGGAGAAAACGTTATCTCGATAGCTAGAGTGGAGGACGCATCTAATTATGGTTTGGTCGAAGTGAAGGATGGCCGCGCCGTCAGAATAATTGAGAAGCCTGAGGAGCAGGCAAGTGGGTTTGTAAACGCCGGCATCTACGCTTTCACCAGTGAACTTTTCAAAGAGCTCAAGAAAACACCTATCTCAAAACGGGGAGAATACGAGTTAACAGACACCATCCAGCGCATTATAGACAAAGGCGGCATCATAATTCCATGTGAAGTTGAAGGGTGGTGGGTGGACATAGGATACCCTTGGGACCTCCTACGTGCAAATGAGTTTGTCATGAAAGATAAGGAAGAGGAACTAGTGATACATGAAAACACCAAGATAGAAGAGGGAGCCATTATACATCCACCAGTACACGTAGGAGAGGGAAGCACTGTTAAAGCTGGCGCTTACATTGAAGGGCCATCATACATCGGCCGGGAGAGCACCATAGGACCAAACTGCTACATTAGACCATACACGTCTATAGGTAACCGCTGCCACATAGGTAACGCCTGCGAAATAAAGAACTCTATAATCATGGACGACACTAACGTGGCCCACCTCTCCTATATTGGAGACAGCATAGTTGGCGAAAAAGTGAACTTAGGAGCTGGAACAATAACTGCGAACTTGCGCCTAGACGAAAAAAACGTGTTCTCAACAGTTAAAGGGAAAAAAATCAATACTAGAAGAAGGAAAATGGGCGCCGTTATAGGAGGAAACGTGAAAACAGGAATAGGAGTAATGCTGATGCCGGGAGTCATAATAGGCCCAAATGCGATGATAGGCCCAGGCGTGGTCGTAACGGAAAACATACCTCAAGACACTATAGTTATCCTCAAACAAGAAATTCAAATGTTTCAACTAAAAGAAAAACAAAGATAATGAAAAAGTTTAGAAAGTTTATTTAATGTTAGCCTCTCAGCATATACATTTATGGTATTCGTGTTTCATCTCCTCTTCACTTTTTATAAGGAGGAATCGTGAAGTCACTTGCCGCCAATAGTTAGAACGACAGCGCATCATGAGTTTCACAGTGGCGTTCAAGTATCTACTATATGATTGCCTAGATTGAAAGCCGCGCTCCTACACATAAAGACCTTCCCATTCAGCTTTCAGCCCATCGCAAAATAAGACTGAAGGAATCTACACACACCTAAACTTCTTACTTAGGAGCTGCTAACGAACTAAGGATTGTAGTTACCTCATGTAGGTGTATAACTCTCCTTGGTTTAACTATTGAAAATCGAAAGATCAGGAAGCAGGGGATGTTATAGATTTTTCTTAAATGACGTGTTGTTTTTTGCGGTAAGAACACTATTTTTAAATAGGTAAACGAAATCCTTTAATCTTTGTTAAAGATTAATAATCTTTAAGGAAAAACGAGAGGGTGTTCGTGTAATGATCAGCTCGAAGGTCTTCCAAAAAACATTACAGGAACTTCAAAAACATCCAGGTGTTAAAGGAGTAATAGTTACGAGTAGCGAAGGACTGCCTATAAGCACGACCCTCGATCCGCAGAAAACAGAGACCATTTCAGCTCTCGTGACCTCCCTAGTGGGAAAGGCCAGAGGAGTCGTAAAGGAGATGGGTGAGGGGGCACTAAAATTCCTCACGCTTGACGCAGGCAAAAGCGAAATCCAGATCGCTCCAGAGCAGGAGTTTGTGCTTATCGTTCTTAGAGAAAAGCCGGAGCAACCTTAACCCTTTTTTGGAGGCGCTATAAGTGCTAGTGCGAAAATCAAATATATGTAAAGATCCATGAAGGTATAATTGAAGTTTGGGGGAACCATAACATGACGGTTGATGTAAAGGCTTTTGAGCGCATATTGGCTGACGTAATTAAAGCTGAAAGCGGCATAAAAAAAGTGATTTTAGTTGACCGAACAGGGCTCACAATAGCGTACACCACAAGGTTTAGTTACTTTAAAGTAGACGTCGAAGGGATAGGCGCCATAGCCTCAGCAGTTTACTGCGCCAGTGAAGAACAGGGTAAAAGTCTCGAGCTCGGAGAACTCCAAATCGTGACTTCAGAGTTCGAACAGGGTAAAATATTCGCTTCCAGCTGCGGAAAAGGAATACTATGCATTATAACAGACGAATCAGTGAACATAGGAATGGTGAGGCTACTTATGAAGAAAGCATCAGAGCAGCTTAAAGCAATTTTAGATGAGTTCCTCGCAGAAAAACCTGCAGTCCAACTTGCTGGAGGAGAAGAGGAAGAAGAACTAAAGGCCGCCTTCGGGGAACTAGATAAAGTATAACTTCACTCAGCCACGCCCCGGTGGAGAGGACGTGAACCTTCACTCAGGGAAAAGCGCTGCGACTAAGGCGCTTACCGGGCTAGAAAAAACTAATGGAACCCAGGTCGTCTATAGTGCCTTATCCCGTCTCCCAGTAAAGACTCTTAAGCACAAGCTTCATCTACTCTCTTTTCACTTACGATTGAACGCTGTCAAATGCTCAAAATCCAACGCAACAATTAATGAGAGAATGCGTGGTGACGAAAAAGTGATGTTCTCCAAAAGGAAAATTACGTATGGTTTTGTTAAAAATATTAAAAAGGCTATCACTGAAAAAAGGTATGATGGGACTCGCATCATATTTGATGCATCTCGCGACTCATCGAGTATTTTGCAAAACAAGGTTAAATAAAATAAAAGAAAGGTTATAAAAACCTTTTTGGTGAAGGTGTGAAAAATGCGGCGTGACGCCCAAGGAAGATTAAGATTCAAAATTGTTCTCTGGGGACCATCACTCTCAGGCAAAACAACTTGCCTACGCTGGATATACGACGAAGTTACAGGTCTAAACAAAGGTGGCTTCACATCAGTGGAGGATCCAACGGGCCGCACGCTCTACTTCGACTACACCCCGATCTCAGCAACAGGTAAAGTGATCTTTGATGTCTTCACGACGGCAGGACAGCGACGGCACAAACATCAAAGGAAGATAGTTCTTCAGGGTGCAGATGGCATAATGTTTGTCGCTGACTCTTCTCGAAGTCAGCTTCAGAGTAACATTGAAAGTTTGGAGGAGCTAAAGGGACTTTTGGGTAACCAGTTAGGTAAGGAGATCCCTATGTTGGTTCTGCTTAACAAGAGGGATTTGCCCGACGCTATGCCTAGGCAGGAGCTTGTATCCGCTCTTAAAGTTGAGGGCTTTCCGATTTATGAGTCTATAGCGGTGAAAGGTTTGGGTGTCAAGAGAGCTTTTCAGGCGATAGCCAGAGAAGTTCTCTTAAAGAGAATGTATAATGTCTAAAATCCATGTTAAAGATGCCAGAATACTTAAAAGTTCCCTGTAAATTTTTTAATTTTAGGGATCAACTTTGTGCTGAAAATACGATTACATGATAGGTGATTCGGGATGTTACTCGGGAAGAATGAGGAAATTGAGAACGTTTTGAGGAAGCTTCAAGAAGATGCTCCACAGATAGAGGGCGCCGCTGTAGTTAGTGTTGAGGGCTTGCCCATAGCCGCGAGTCTGCCCCCTGAAATAGATGACGTTAGACTTGCAGCTATAACTGCGGCTATTCTCAGCTTGGGTGAGAGAGCTGTTCAGGAGTTTGAGAAAGGTCTTGTAGACGAGGTCTACGTTAAAGGAAGCGGAGGATACATCTTAGTTATGGGAGCTGGGCCTAACGCCGTGATAACGGTGAGCGCCTCTAAGGATGCAAATCTCGGCGTTGTGCGGCTCTACATGAAGAGAGCTGCTGAAAAAATTGCAGAGTTACTCTGAAACCTACTCTAAAACTTGCTGAAATATAGTTGCCTGTTTATCCTCGGTATCATAGCCATTAAAACAGATATCTCAGTTAATCTTCTTCTATTCATTATGCCATGTGTTAAGTATCCTATTGCTCCCTGCTTTCTGCCTAAGTTTTCTATTCCTGTCATCCGACTCATAGCCTCTCCAACCTCTAGTTTTTCTTCAAGCACACGCGTTATCACTTGGGGGGGATACTCGAACCCCGGTCCGCATCCTACTGTTAGCCATCCTTCCCTGTCTATTATGGCGCAGTACTGGAAGTCCATGTACCCGGTTTTCGTTGATGGAACGCTTATAAGTCCTGCTTCTATTCCAACGCCTAAGTTGGCATTTGTTTGGTTAAGTGCATTCTTCGCCCTATTGATCGCTCCTTCAAGCGTCTGTTCAATGCCTATGGGCTGTTTAGGAATTCCGGGGTCAACTTTGACTGGAATAACCTTGATGCTCCCCATTAATTTATGCATGACGCGCTTTACTGCGTCTACTTTAACCGGGTTCTCAGACCCTACTGCCACGACAAGCATAAAACATACCTTCCCATTGCTCGCTGAAAGCCTTATCTAAAATGGAACCTTTTTTATTTTTTACAGTACTTAAATCTCAAGTTTGAAGGTGAAAATTCTGCTGCGTGCCTCACTAGAAGAACACATTTATGTCACGGTTTTTCGCTCTTTTAGAGGGTGTTCAGGTTGTACGAACGACGCATTTGTCTTCTAAGAGACAAGATGAACGAGTTTGATGCTCTTCTCATGGCTAGCTCGATGAATATAGGATATTTCACTGGGTTCTTCCCGGGTTTTCAGTCTCTTCTTTTTGTGCCTAGAGATGACGAAGTTGTCCTTTTCTTGTCTAGGGCTGATGCATCTTTAGCTGAAGAGACGTGTCGTTTTAGAGTTGAAGTTGTTGGAAAAGAGGGGTACGTTGAAAAGCTTAAGGTCCTTCTAAAAGAGGACGTTAAGAAAGTGGGTGTTGAAGAGTCTCTTGAAGCTGGGATGTTTTCACGTCTCAAAAGAGAGTTTCCTAGTGTTTCATTTGATTTTTTTGGTGGGCTGTGGGATATTAGAAGTGTTAAGTCTGACGAAGAAATTAAGGCGATACGTAAATCTATTGAGATAGCTGAAGCAGGGTTAAGGGCAGCTGTAGAATCAATAAGTGTGGGAGTTCGCGAATGCGACGTGGCTGCCGAGGCGGAATACGAGATGAGAAGGCTTGGAGCTGAGTCTTTTCCCTTCGAAACTATAGTCGCATCCGGGAGTAGAGGGGCTTCTCCTCACGCAACCTGCAGTAAGAGAAAAATAAGGCGGGGAGATGCTGTAGTAATAGACCTCGGAGCAAGATACGAGCATTACTGTTCAGACATTACGAGGACGGTCATAGTTGGAAGAAACGATAAGATGGAGAAAGCTTTAAGCTTGGTTATAAAAGCTCAAGAAGCCGCTCTCAGCATGGTTAAATCCGAAGTATCATGTAGCGAGCTAGACTTAGCAGCGAGAAAAGTTCTAGAAAGAGAAGGTTATGAGAAATACTTTCTTCACAGTTTAGGACACGGCATCGGATTAGAGGTTCACGAGCCCCCATCAATAAGTTCAACAAACAAAGCCAATATCAGAGAGAAAATGGTTTTCACAATTGAGCCAGGAGTTTACATGCATGGGGTCGGAGGAGTGCGCGTAGAAGACACGGTCGTTACTGAGAAAAAGAAGGGCAAGGTTTTAACCAAGCTACCCAAGGAATTTTTTGTTTGAAGGTCAATCTGGCTGGTGCTCGGCGGGCTCTATCGGTGTTTTCGTGGGTTTTTCACATCCCCTCTTGGTTACCAGAACAGGAATCTTGGTTACCAGAACAGGAATTTCCAGCCTTAATCCTCCCACTCCAGGCTTATTTATCTGGAGGTAAAGTTCTTCAACCATTCCTTCTCTAAACTCATAGCTCGTCCAAGGCTCAAAGATAGTTATCGGCGGATACCACTCATGTCCGACTATTCCTATTCCGTGGCCGAAGACTGGTG
>JAHLWW010000103.1 GCA_019057715.1 Candidatus Jordarchaeum sp. JNZ_1113 | reverse complement strand
GTGACGTCGTATGCATGTTTTACGGTGAGCCCGGAGTCTACGGCGTAGTTACTCATCCTCATAGTGTCAGGGAGGGAATAAACATTTACTTAGACGGGTATTTGCCCGACGAGAACTTAAGGTTTAGGAGCGAAGCTATAAGGTTCCACGTAAATCCCGTTCCCGCCGAGAAGTGGGTTAGCGAAAAAGTAATAGTTTCCTTTGGTGAGATGGAGAAGCGGCTCGACGGGTTCACTCTCAGAGTGGAAGGAGGAGCTGCACACAAGGGGGAGGTTATTGGCATAATAGGGCCAAACGGCATTGGAAAGACCACGTTTGTCAAGCTTATCGCGGGAATACTAAAGCCGGACGCTGGAAGCATGCCTCCACAGACACTTAAAGTTAGCTATAAACCTCAGTACTTGAAGGCAACTTATGACGGAACGGTTCAAGCTTTCTTACAGGAGACTGAAGGAAAGAAGGTTTTCTCAAGCGACTTCAAAACAGCAGTTTTAGAGCCATTAGAAGTAACGCCTCTCTTAGACAGGGAGATCAAAAATCTCAGTGGCGGTGAACTTCAGCGTGTAGCGATAGCAGCATGCCTAGCAAGGGAAGCAGATGTTTACCTCATCGATGAGCCAAGCGCATTCCTGTCGTCAGAGCAAAGGCTTAACATGGCACGCGTAGTTAGGCGGGTCATTGAGAAGTCTGAGGCAGCCGCCTTCGTAGTCGAACACGACATAGTACTCGTCGACGTCATATCAGACTCGCTGATGGTGTTCACAGGGAAGCCGGGAGTGCAAGGGATAGCTCACAGGCCCGTCGATTTGAAAACAGGAATGAATAGGTTCCTTGAACGGATGAACATTACCTTCAGAAGAGATTATAGAACAGGACGGCCACGCGTGAATAAGGAGGGGTCACGCTTAGACAAGATGCAAAAAGCGAAATCGATGTACTACTACATTGAGGAAAGGCATGATGAAGGTGAAGAAAGCCCTTAATTTCACAGTTATCCTAAGAGCAAAATAATCGAGTTTACTTGAATCACGTGTATTATCGTTATCGTTGGTATTCTGGAGGCAAAGGTTGTTATGGCACTAATCTTCAAAGCGATGTCGGAGCTTATTGGTTCATCAGAATAAATAGTTGCCTGCACTATAGCGATGTTGCTGTTTCTCTCATAGATTACGTTGAGAGATGAAACGACTGCTTTAGCAGACCATGCTTGCGAGTATGTTGCCAGAGTCGCTGCGGGGGTGACTTGTGTTTGGGCATATATTCCTTGCGTCGTGATTATGACGGGTATGGAGAGCGCGAGGAGAGCTAAAAAGACCGCTATTGCTCGTCTTCTTATAACTCTAACTGCAACCATTCGTCTGCGCGTCACAAGCGGCCTTATCCCTTGAACCCAAAACATTAAGGTGCAAGCCAAGTTTATACTAAAAATGTTTATTAGAAGCAGGAAGACTGAGCCGAAGAGTATCGCTGGATTTCCAAGCCCTAAACCTATTCCTACGTTTGCGGCTGGAGGCAGAAGGGAAGCTGCTATGGCGACGCCGACTAGGGCCGCTTCTATTCCGCCAGTTAGGCAAACAGCAGCGGCAAGACCAGAAATTATTGCTAGGACGAACTCAGCTAGCGTTAGCTGAGCTACAGACAGGATTTCAGTTGTCGGGGAAGCGCCTGGAAACATCTTTGTCAGGAGAAACCCTATAAGTACTGAAAGTCCGATCCCTACCAGCTCCGCTTTAACCCCGTCTTTGAATAATTGCCTATCGCTCATTACCGTTCCTATCGCTGTAGTAGTTATGGGTCCCATGAGGGGGGAGACTAACGTGGACCCTATTACTACTATAACGTTATTTGCTAGAAGCCCGAGAGCGGCGAGGATCGCTGATAGAAGTATGAGGACAAGGTAGTTTCCGCTCAGCTTTCCAGATCTTTCAATTACAGAAAGTATTTCGTCCTTAGAGGCTCTCTCCAGCAGGAGCTCTTTACGTTTCCGAGGCTGAGGTAAGGAGGTGAGGGGTGACATCAGATATATTGAACCATATTCTCTTCCGACCCCTATTGCTTTCAGATGCTCCATTACTTCCTCTATTTCTCTAACGCCTGCTTCAATTATGATGAACGTGTTGTCCACGCCTGAAACATACGAGTGCACCCATCCTTCTTCCCCTAGCATGTTCAAGATCTCATCAGCTCTCTCTCGAGGAACTATTACGTGAAGAGCCCTCAAAACCATGATACTACCTCTCAAAATTTATTTAGTTAGTTCTCCTTCTCTCCTTTCTCTAGCTTCATCATTTTCGTTATTCCTTTAACAACATCCTTTACGGCAGTAGATTTTTTCCTCCGGAGAGGGAACGATTCTAATATGACTTTTGGAACGCAACTTTGCAAAGCCGAAGGAGATAGGTCGGCGAGAAGCACCTCCACGCCTATCGAGGACGCTATGTCTTTTCTTGCCTTCGATAAGGACTGATCAAGAATAATTCTATCAGTTAACCCTTCAAAAAGCCTCGCCAAACCTAGCGGTGACGAATCTATTCCCAAGCATGATAGAACAGCCTCAACCTTCGGCGTGACTGGAAGAAGCACAAGCGTTACTTCGCCTTCACATGCCTTTAATGCACCGCATACCTCGGCGTTTCTTTCGATAGGCAATATGCTTACAGGGTCGTTTGGAGCGATTAAAATGCTTTCACTATTCTTAATGTAACTGAGAGACTGCTTTAACGGTTTAAAATCCCCATCGACCTTGACCCCGTCGACCTTCTTCACCTCCTTAGAAGAAATGAGAAACTCTAGCAGCCTCATTTCCCGCCCGTCACTTTTCACATGAATGCTCGGTATATCATCTGTCAAGGGAATAACAGTGAAATCTAATTTGAGCGCATCACACAGCGATATAAATGATGAAATCGTATCTGCTCCTTTACTCGTCACCCCCATCCTGAATAGGCTGAAAGCAACCATTTCTTCGGGTACAGGGGGCGACGCGCTTACGCCCAGCCGCCCCATAAGCCTCCAGCATGCGTACCTAGCATCGCTCGAAAGGCTCCCCCCGATGTTTGACGCCGCAAGGATAACACTGTCAGACTCGTAAAAAACCCTTAGCCCAGAAAGCATAAAATCATGGACAGTCCCAGAAACAATAACTAACTCTTCAGCATTATAGCCTTTAATTAGGTTCCTAACGAGCGGGTTAACTTCAGAACCGCAGAAAAGAATAACAGGCAAAGGCTAAACCTCCTTTTTAAAGGACACTTAAAAAGATGAAGCAACTGCAATTACCGATCTAAATAAAAACCAACAAAATTTAACTTTTCTCCCTTCCTCCTAACCATGCGACAAATGATTGAAAGCAAAAACGCTGCGACATGGTGAAAGGAAAAATAAAAGGCAACCTCACATTAGTAGTCTCACCAGTTTATGGGCCGATATGTCCTAGGGAGGTTTGAGCGATAACTTTCCTTAATCCCACCCCTATGAGGGCTTCCCTCACAGCCTTCATTTCTTCAAGAGTGGGTTGTGTTATGTTTGACCTGAACTCCGGTCGATAGTCAAGAACACAAACCTGTATATCGGGGTCGATGCGAGCGATCTTTTCACCCATTTTCAACAGCTCATCCAAGTTTGGGTGAAAGAACTTGTTGTATGGGATCCCTATTCCCATGAACACCTTTTCAGGGTAGTACTCGTCTGCAATGTACTTTACTGCGTTCCACGACGTGTCAAGGTATAGCCTCGCCAGCTCCCTCTCCTTGACTCCGGTGATCAGCTGAAAGGTCTCCAAGCGGAGAGACTTAAGGTCGGGCCCTATGTCTGTTACGCCGGCTTCAATCAGGTCATCGATCCTTTCCTTAGTTAGGATGGTTGCGTTAGTGTCGAGATGGAGTCTGGCTTTCTCGTCAGGGTTGAGTCGGCGTAGTTCTCTGAAGAATTCGACAAGCCACTGGTGATTAAGAGTTGGTTCTCCCCCGCTTACAGCCATCCTGTCAACGCCGTAGCGTCGCCTCATAAGGCTTAACCTACTAGCTGCTTCATGCGAAGTCATTGGTGGCAGGGAACTGTTGTATGTTACGTGGTAGTTCTGGCAGGAGGCACATCTGAGATTGCATCCCGCTGTGAATGCTGCAACTTCTATGTATCCACCTCTCTTCTTGAGCCAGTAAGGAGTTCCAACTCCGCCTACTTGATGTGGGGTGAAGCCCTCCACTATTCTGAGTTGGTTTTTTCCCTCAACCCTTGTCTCTACAACATCGCCTTCCCTGATCTTAGTGTGGCATGCAGCCTTGAGCTCGCCATTAACTAATACGGAGCAACTGTAGCATCCTCCGGTGAGACATGGCGAGAACAGGGCGCCCTTACCCGGAAACCTCGAGAATTTATACCCCAGAGATTCGAGCGCCCTCTTAACAGTAACGTCTCCGGTAACTTCGCACTTCACTCCATCAACGGTAACCGTAATTTTTCTTCTCGGCTGATTATCCGGGATGGGTTCGCGAGCCATAAAGGGGCATGCAAGGTAGCATGAGCCGCAACCAACACACCTCTCAGGGCTCGGACAGCTCACAACGGTCTCGCAGAAGCCGCAACCAACACACCTTCCGGTTTTAACATACTTTAGGTATAATGTCAATCGCAGCCCCCAAATTTATGAATTGTAAATGAAAAGGATTATTTCTTTTCTTTCTCTCCTCATCCTTCATATGACTCCAGTTTCCGAATGCCTCTTCTTATTGATACACGAATGCTTATTGTCCCAAGTATGATGGAGACTGCAGCTCCCGCCATTTGAAGAGTAATGTTTGACGGCGAAACATTAGTTATCAAGTATGTCAGGGTTTGGCTGATTACTATCGAGGTGGGTTGAGGAAGCCATGATGCCGCTTGAAGTAAAGGCGCAGCTACTATTAGGTTGAGAACCCATGGTGTTACAAGCAGGATGAGCATTGCGGATACTATTATTCCGGTCACGATGAGTGTTATGACGAAGTTCACAAAGTGACCGAACCCCTTTTCCTTAAAGACTGGTCTTGACGCGTAAACGCCCGTGGTGATAGCTGTGCTGACGAGCACCATGAAAAACATTACCGCTAGGAGTAGTGCGGGGTTTCCTCCGATGCTCCCAATAGATAGGTGGAACAGTAAAGCTAAGACAGCGGACAGCGGTACACTCAAAAATAACGTTTCAATGACCATTGAGTAGATCATAAGCCTGATCCCTTTAGGGGTCTTTTTTATAGTCCATAAGAGGTCTTTGCTATCTATGAAGACGTATGGGATTACCATCATGGGGAGCATGACGCCTACTAGCACAAAGTAAAAGCTTGAGAGAGAGGAGAGGACAAGCAGGGAATCCCCTCCACTCGTGACGTCGGACCGCATCATCCGGCTCATAAGAAGGATGACAAGGGGTAACATGATGACCGATACGAACCTAGCGATGTTATCGGTTCTCCTCGTGAACTCCTTGAGCTGAGACACCACCATGATGTTTAATGGATACGGAAGCGCCTTCCTGAACGCTTTATAAAAAAGGTTTTCTCCTTTTATGATGGAAGTTTCTTCTCTTCCCTCAAATACGCTTGTGAATTTTATTTTGCTCGAGCAGGCTGCTCCTAATAAGAATGAAAGAGTGAATAAAACGGCTAGGAGCGTGAAGCTTGTCCATCCATCAGGTTGAAGCGGAATAAAGAAGTATGCGAAGTTGATTTTGACTACGGCTACGTTGCTTTGAGTGACAGCGAAATGGATCGTGTTAGCGACCCATACAGGAGGCAAGAACCAGAAGCTTGAAGGTGTAGTGGACATTGATAAGACGAGAATGCCGATACCCATGGCTACGCCGAGAACTCCCAGCAAAGCCTTCAAAGCCGACTTAGCTTTACTTCTATATTCACGCGTAAAAAGGTATGTCGAAACTATTACCGCAATCCAGATACCAGTAAGGCTGGCCAAGATTAATGTTGCGAAGATCAGGACGATTGTCTGAAGTGACAGGTAGAAGATAAGCGCGAGAGGAATGAAAAATAGCGTGGATAGTAGGAGAATGACGGGAAGCATAAGAAGGTTAACCATAAATTCGCCTATGAGAACGTGTACGGGCTTAAGAGGGGATGAAAGCACCACATCTTTGCTAACTACCTCCGCCTCCTCCAGCTGGCGTCCAATCGCGGCGAAGATGGGGATGAGGAAGGCGAAAACTCCTGCAAGCGAACCCATCCTCCAAACAAAGGAAGTGTCAGTAATAAGGAGGAGGATAAACGGGTCAAGTTTCAGGGGGAGCGCCAACATGCTCTCTAGACTCTCTTTAAGTCTGAGTTCCAAGGAGAGGGAGTGCGATGCAGTTATCAGAACTGCAGCCATCGTTATTACGGCGGAGACGAGCAGTATTGGTAGAGGCTTTCTGAGGCGCCTCGTCACTTTTCCGGACAGCATTAGTCGGTATTCGTTTTTTGCAACGGCTAGCCAGGAAGGCATTTCACACCCACTCTATCATGTCCCTTGTAACTTTTCTACCAGTAACCTGAAGGAAGACCTCTTCTAGGTTTTTTGCTCCATATTTTTCCTTTAGCTCCTCGGGGGAGCCAACCTCCTTGAGATGCCCGCGGTCTATTATTCCGATTCTTTCGCACACTTCCTCGGCGAGAGGCAGTATGTGAGTGCATATAAAGAATGTTTTGTTTGTTTCAGAGGCAAGCATTTTTATGAGGTCCTTAACCATGCGGGATGAAATCGGGTCTAAGCCACTAGTCGGCTCGTCCAAGAATATTATTTCAGGGTCATGTATGAGGGCGGAGGCAAGCAGAACCTTCTGCTTCATTCCCTTGCTAAAGCCTTCGAGGAGCTCATCCCCCCTGTTGCTGAGCTCAAAAAAGTCTAGAAGGTCGTTAATCCTTCGCTTTAAAACTGCTGATGGAACATCGTAAAGGCTGCCTATGAACTCCAGAAACTCGCGTGCTGTAAGC
>JAHLWW010000102.1 GCA_019057715.1 Candidatus Jordarchaeum sp. JNZ_1113 | reverse complement strand
GTTGATGAGTCATTCAGGCTCGCCATATCGGACGTGGAGAAGGGCTTCTCATCTTTTAGCGGCGAGGTAAAGCTCAGCATTGAAAGGCTGGCATCATCGGTGTCAAGCTTGGTGGAAGGAGAACTTAGCAGCTTAGCCTCAAAAATAGAAGGTGTACTAAGAAACGTGAAGAAGGAAGTGGAAGACTCCCTATCTTCGGCCTCAGAAAAGGTCAAACGAAGCTTGATGGATGCTCAAAACCAGGTTTCCGTGAGGCTTTCAGAGTCTTTGGAATCAGGCAAGACATCAACGGCAGAACTTGTAAAGAACGTTGAAGAGGAACTATCAAGAGCCCTGAAAACAGTAGGCGAGATCAGCTCTGAGGCTTCAAAGAAGGTTTCCTCAGTCCTCTCGCCTCTCAGCCAGAAGGTTACAGGCGAGCTAGAAAGCGTTAAGGCTAAAGTTGAGGAGATCGTTGGAACGATGAAGAGCATAGCCTTCACGGAGATAGTGGGCGTGGGACTTGTCGCAGGCTACGGCAACGTTAAAGAATACCTAAGGCAGTTAGTTAAGTCAGCTAAGTCCTCCCTCTTGCTCGTGATCCCAAATGTGGAGACAGGAGATGTGGAGGCCATATTATCCATAAATCCCAGGGTGGCGCTTCAAGTAGCAGCTTCAGGGGACCCAGCCCTCCTAAGGAAGATCGCCTCTAGGCCAAATACTACTCTAAGAGTCCTATCGTCAGAAGAAGAAAAAATGCTGGGCGCCGTGAAGGATAGAGAAGAAGCTGTGTTTGCTTGGATACCCCCAAAAAGGGAGCAAACGGTTGCCATATGCAGCACGCTAGAAGGGTACATAGAGGAGTTTTCGAGGCCAATAAAGGAAACATGGTTTAAAGCGAAAAAATTAGAGTAACTTTATTTTTCATATTCCTTTTTCTACGAGTTCCAGTATTCCAAGTTCTTCCAGCTTCTCTCTCGTCGGGATGCCGTCACGGCTCCATCCTCTAAGCTCATAGTAAGTGTCTAGCATGCGCTCGTAGCTTTCAGCATCAAGCTTTACGCCCTTAAATGGGCCGCTGGGAAGTGGCTCGTTGAATACCCTCTTGGGAGGATAGTCGTCTTTGCGTGATACCCCTCGCCTCACGCTTATCATCCTAGTCAAATTGAATATTCTCTCCGAAGCCTTCAGTATCTCTTTCTCGCTAAGGTTTATGCCCGTCGCAGCAACATAGAAACCCACATAGTACTCGAAGGGAAGCTTAGTTTCGCACCATGGGAACCTGCAGACGCCAAGCGCATCGAAAAGACTTCTCTGATGCTGGAGAAGTATCTGCACCTCAACCTTCTCTCTGCCCGTCCCCAGCCTATCGTTCCTAGACTCCCACCCTATTATCGTCGACCTGTTATGGTGCGCTCCAACGTCACACGTTCCGTAGGCGAGGCTCATGCCGGGAGCAGCCCTAGTCTCGTAACCTGACTGTTCAAGCCCCTTAACATGCATAGCGTAGTTCTCACAGCCACCTCCAATGATCTCAGCAGCTCTCCTCACGCCCTCAGCAAGTATGCCCCCTATACCCCTGCGGTAAGCGATTCTCTCAAGAAGGCTAAGAATGGTATCCCTGTTACCCCACTCGGGCTTCAGCCCGTCAAGGGTCAGCAGGCCGCGCTGAGCACACTCTATGGCGAAACCCACAACCACGCCAGCTGATATGGCGTCCATGCCATAGTGGTCGCACAGGTAATGAGCCGCGACAAGGTCATCCACGTTGCTGACACCCAAGTTCGAGCCAAGGAGCGCCATCGTCTCGTACTCCGGTCCGTCCAAATAAAATGTTTCGCCATTCAGTTTCACCTCACTAATAGTCCTGCAGGCTATTGGACATGCAAAGCACCCCCTCTTACCTCTCATGACCTTCATCTCGACAGTGCTGGCACTTATGCCTTCAGCCCCCTCAAAGACACTCTCAGCGAAATTCCTCGTTGGCAGACAGGCAACGTCCTGAGCCCAATCCAACGTCATCATCGTTCCATACCTGCTGAACTGCCCAAAAAGCTCCCTATTCTCTATTATTCTTTCTTTTGCCTCTTCAAGTAGCCTCAGGAGACCCTCCCTGTCAGCCACGGGGACTTCTGCGTCTCCATCAAAGACTACGGCCTTGAGGCCCTTAGACCCCATGACCGCCCCTGTTCCTGTTCTGCCAGACTGCCTCCCGTAGTCGCTGGTTACACAGGCGAATAGGACAAGGTTCTCTCCTGCTGGCCCTATAGTTAGGGTTGCAACGCCACTTCCATGCTCCTTCCTTAGCTCCTCCTGAGCCTCTATACTGCCCTTCCCGACAATATGGGAGGCATCCCTGAGCTCCACGCAATCATCGCTGACGTAAAGATAAGCGAACTTTTTCCTCCAACCCTTAATAACCACGGCATCGTATCCGCACTGCTTAAGCTTCAATCCTGCATATCCGCCTACAGCGCTGTCCCCCCATATTCCTGTAAGCGGGCTCAGAGAACAAACCGAAATTCTAGGTCCAGGCACCGGTAGCCCCGTCAGCGGACCAGCAGCCAGCACAAGAATGTTCTCCGGTCCAAGTGGATCAGTGTATTTGCCTGTATGCTCCCAGATCATTTTTGCCCCGAATCCTCTTCCCCCTATGAACTTCAGCCACTCGTCCTTCTCTGTTGTCCAATCAATAACCTTGTAGCTGCCATCACCTACATCAACGACGAGTATCTTACCAATGTATCCGCCCTTCATCACCTGTCACCTCAGTCTCAAAGCTCCCTTAGGACACTTCTGGACGCATGCAGGCATATCAACTCCTAAAGACTCGCAGAGGTCACAGTTCTCTAGGAATATGACCTCAGCAGTTGGAAGTTTGTTCTCAACTCTTAACCTTGCACTTGAAGGGTTCAGCGAACTAGTATGCTCCACGGCGCATGCAACCATGCACAACATGCACGCAGTGCATCTCTCCGGCATTAGGAAAATGCGCCTGCTTCCATTCGAATTTTCCTTTTCAAAATTAGGTTTCGACTCAAAAAGCGTCGTGTTCAGGTAGAA
The DNA here is from genome assembly GCA_019057715.1 of Candidatus Jordarchaeum sp. JNZ_1113. Taxonomy (GTDB): domain Archaea; phylum Asgardarchaeota; class Jordiarchaeia; order Jordiarchaeales; family Freyrarchaeaceae; genus DTBI01. The sequence continues at coordinate 3,951 of JAHLWW010000102.1, read as the reverse complement.
ATTCAGTCTAGCACTTCGGAAGGCAACCACCCATACCTAAAAACCCCCTTAAGTAGGGGAACAATGAACTTCTTCTCCATTTATATTTTTCGTTCCGGCATGCCATACGTTTTTAACCATTCGTGAGTTCCAGACTCCAGAAAAGGCGCTTCCTAGGTGTAGCTCTTAGCGTTAGCGTCAAGAGACTTTCTCTGTAGGCTTAGCCGTCTACGTTAACCCGTTCCCCTCTGGCAAGTTAATGCTCTTTTAACTTGTTTAAACAGTAATGTTTTGTCGATAAAGTTTAATTATTCATTTCTCTCTTCTTACTCATAGAGAAGGGGTGGTATATTGTCGAACCAAGTTTTTTATCTCCCCGAAGAAGCTAAGAGTGCTCTAATTCTACTCTCCCAAATGTCCCGGGGGGAACGGTTAAAGAACATCGTCAAGCGGCTTGAACGCTCCCACAGGCCTTGGACTTGTGGTAAGGCTGAGATGACACCTGAAGAAACGATAGAGTGGCTGGTTGACAGAGGGCTGGCCACTATGACTAAAGCAGGGTGGGTGGAAATAACCACTGAAGGGAGAAAGCTCGTTCAGAAAATATGGATTGAAGTTCATAAGCAAAAAACAACGTAGCAAAACCACCCCCTTCTTCACCTGCCTTTGCTTGTTGCTTCACTGGGTTGGATCCGTACCCATTCTATTTTTCTTTCGCGGCGTGTTGCTCTATTATGGTCCACGAGTATATTGGCCCATATTTTTCCTCAGCTTTCTTATCATACTCCCCCTCTATCAGGGGTTTAGGATCCTTAAACACTAATCTAGTTATCATGGATGCCTCCATGGAGAATTTCGGGTAAAACTCTATGAACTTCGACGACGGCTTAAGTGCTTCTTCGACATGTTTATAGTACTCTTCTAGGTTCGGCCTCCTTGTCGCCTCGAGAAAGAGCGCCATTAGTTTCTCGTCTTCGTTCCTTGGTGTGGTGTACTTTATGGATGCAGGTAGCATTCCTTGTATGACCCCATTCATATCGTTAATTATCAGCTTCAGCAGCCTTTGCCTAGTTTCAAAAGTCATTAGTAGTGGTTCGTTCACAGTCTGAAAGACAAAGTAGCCAGTGGTCTCGATGCCCCGCTTAAGAGCTGAGACCCCCCTGCTCACGAAGAGAAGTATCCCGCCTAAGCAGTGAGGCGAGTCCGTGCAGAACGTGTCAAATGACCCCTGAAGCTCCTCCGGGAGCGGGTGGACGAGGTTATGCTTGTACGTCTCTATTTCCAGCCCGTATTTTTCTGAGAGCTCTCTTATTCCCTCTAGGAGCCTTTCGTCTAAATCTACTACGACGACGCGCCTCGGTCTTCCTAGGAGACTGCACGTGACGCTCAGGAAGTCATCATCCCCTATGAATATCATTTCTTTCCCATCAACATCTTGGAAAGACTGCATAAACGCGAATTTCCTCATTAGACTGTCGCGATTTATTGGGAGTTGCGAGAACTCGTATATTATCCCCATATCCCTCTTTCTCAAAGTGTCTTCGAGCGATTCAGCCCTTGGGAAAGAATAAACGGTTCCCCTAATTTCGAGCTCGACAAGTGACTTTACATCCCACTCAACTTTGGACGTGAGTCCGACAGTTAATCTTTCACTGTTAACTTTAAGCATACCCTTATAATACAGGAAACCTAGAGCAGCCATAACAGATAAAACTTCCATCTTGCACGCTATTCCCCCTATAGTGGTTTCTCCCTCAAGTATCCTGAGCAACCTCAGCACCTCATAAACCGTCAGGTTCGGATCGTCAGCCACGAAAGCCTTGCAAGCCTCTACCATTTCATTCACGAATTTCTCGTCTACTCTCAGCTAAACCACCTCCAGCTTCTCTCCAAGGAACCTGAGCCACGCTTAACGCGTAGCCCAGGCGCTCAGTCATTCCTCCTCATCTATTAGTCCTCTTTTTATCTCGATTTCCATGTGGCGTCTAGCCCTCATTCTCGATATAATATGGCGGTAAGCCTCCCAGCACTTTCCAACGTCGCCGCAAGTGAATATGTCTATCGCCGCATACCCGTCCTCTGGCCAAGTGTGGATCGACACATGGGACTCTGATATCAAAATTATGCCGCTAACACCCACAGGCTCGAACTTGTGGAACTTCACGTCCAGAACGTTTAGCCCAGCTATCTCTGTCGCCTCCATGAAAACTTCCTTGATAAATTCCAAGTCATCTAAAACCTCCGGGTCCGCGAAAACCTCACCTATAATGTGGTGTCCCCTAGGAACCATCATCACTACCACCTCCCTTCACTTTTACGAGAAGAGAAGTGAAGGACTCCGCACGGGGCGGGGAGACAGCGGAAAGACGCACGAGGCGCAGAATGAGAAACATACTAACGGCTACCCAACCCCCAGATGGGGCGGTCACCGACTCACAAACCGCTGAGTAATTGGGTAGCCAAACTCGTAGTACCATCTCCCCTTAAGGGAAGCGCAGGCTTTTTTAGCACCTAACCTAAAAACGTCTCAAAATATAAATATTCCCCCCTCCCGGGCAGCAGATACGCTTCCAAAGTAAATTTTACACGCTTCTAAAGTAAATTTTTTTAGTTGTCTCCTCGCCTGAGGATACTAACAAGCTCTCTTTGAGGGAAAACTATGAAGCTTGTCTGCTTCTTTCGTGATGGTGCTCAAAGGGTAGGCGTGCTGGTTGAAGGTGACGTAGTGGTTGACCTCTCCTTCCTACTTAAAGACGCAGTCAAAGAGCTAAACATGATCTCCATTTTGTCTGCCGGCGAGTCTCTCCTGGAGCGGATCCGTGAATTTGCTCTCTCCCTGTCGGACAAGCTTCAGGATGGCTTTTTGCGTGATAAGCGCATAGCCTATTCTCTCGCCGACGTGAAGTTAATGGCGCCCATCCCCAGACCGGGAAAAATAATATGTCTCGGGTTGAACTACTCTGACCACGCCGAGGAGGCAGGGTTGAAGCCCCCCGATGAACCGGTCCTCTTCTCTAAGCCAGCAACAGCTGTAGTTGGACACGACGACCCGGTAATATACCCGAGGGTTTCAAGCCAAGTCGACTACGAGGTAGAGCTGGCAGTCGTAATAGGAAAAAAAGGAAAAGACATCACTGAGGAGGACGCATACGAGTATGTGGCAGGGTACACCGTGTTTAACGACGTATCAGCTAGAGACATTCAGTTCAGGGGAATCCAGTGGTTTAGGGGAAAGAGCTTCGACACCTTCGCCCCCATGGGTCCATGCCTCACACTCAAGGACGAAATTCCAGACCCCCACAACCTGAAAATGCAAATGAGGATCAACGGCGAAGTCAGGCAGAAAGGCTCCACCAAGAACATGATATTCAAAATTCCCTACCTACTATCATTCATATCAGCAGGAATGACGCTGGAGCCAGGCGACGTAATAGCAACAGGAACACCATCAGGCGTCGGCATATACTCGAAACCCCAAAAACTACTGAAACCCGGAGACGTTATGGAAGCCACCATAGAAAAAATAGGAACACTCAGGAACAAAGTCGTCTCACCATGAATTAAAAAACACGGTTTTCCTTCACGAAAAAGAAACGAGCACTTAAAAAGACCCTTTGCGAGTTTTAAACCTCCTTGCTGTTCTCTTTCTCAACCCTTCTTTTTTCAGCTTCACGTTTTTCCCATCGGCTTGTCGTGAACACATAGGAAGCTGCGGCTAGAACGATCTGCCCGAAAGTGTAAGCTGCGGCGAACCCCATTAGCTGAAGCCAGCCTCCAAGCAAAACTATCCCTGCTATGTAAACGGCAAACATTGCTGCGTGACAAACCATAGCTAAGCCAGCCTTTTCCTTGCTGTAAAGCTCGCTCACCTTTATGTACGCTATACTCGCCGGAACAACTGATAAACTGAGCACCTGAATCGCGCCAATACTTTCCTCAAAACTCTGAAAGACCAATTTAATAAAGTATGGC
>JAHLWW010000101.1 GCA_019057715.1 Candidatus Jordarchaeum sp. JNZ_1113 | reverse complement strand
GTCTCAGCAGCTCTCCATGACAAATGAATCATACGGATCCAGTTAAGCCAGCGAGTGTAAAAGTGTGCCTCCTCTGTTTCAGGAGTTCCTTTTGGGTTGCGGAACTCGCACTCATTCCACCATGGTATCTTCGCGTTAAGCCTTATTGCATGGTCATAAAGTCCCGTATTTATCAACTCGTCAACTAGCCGCCCGAAAACTAGGAGGTATGCTCCCGCCCTTTCATTGCCTCCTTCGTCGAAAAGCCTCTTACCCATGGAGACCATTTCCTCATCTATTTCTCTCGCAAGTCTCTCCGCAGCTTCAACTATCCTCCTGAACTTTTCCTCTTCACCTATGTCTCCCATTCTGAGTTTTTCAAGGCTTAAAGACCTAACTAATTCAACTGCTTCATCAGACAAAAGCAGTTTGAGAATTCTTTCGAAGTTCTCGTCGAACCTATCTCTCCTCATCCTCCCCCCCGCAGCTTCTTCAATAGTTAAATTTCATTTATTTTGCATAAACACTGCCTCACATATTTGACTTGCACTCAATGTTAAGCCTCCCGCTTAATTTTCCGTAAATTTATTTTAACTTCAAATTTTGGATCAAATAACGCTACACTTTATTGTTAATTTTATTTATGTTACGTCGCCATTAACTTTTTTATATGTCTTTAATGGTGTTGATTTAATGGAGTTGATACCGTTGTATTAACTTTCCGTCCTGCGTATTCTTTCTCTAGCAAAAATTATGATGATCTTTGGTGTAGGGCGAAACTTGCTTGATTAACGTTTTTTCTTGAAGGTTTAAGGAAAGGTTTTTATCTCACTTGTTCGGGTTTTCTTTAGGTTAACTGTTGGAAAGGGAGGAGTTAAATGTGCGTTTATGGTTACTTGATATTCTTGCTTGTCCGGCTGATGGATGTAAGCATTATCCATTAAAGCTTTCGATATTCGAGTGGGAGGACGATAGCGCAAAACGAATATTAAATGCAGGTGAGTCCTACGCTAAGGGTGATGTTGGAAATATGAAGAAAGAGTTGAAAGGTAGCGTTAAAGTTGATAAAGCTAAGGAAATAGTGGAGGATGAGTTAGCTAGGTCGTCTATGGAAGTAAATAAGTATATCTCTCTCTTTAAGGAGAAAGTGAATAGCATTTTTAGGAACGTAGTTGTAGATGAAACTGGGGCCTCTACTCAGTTAATAAACGCGATAATTAACTTCAACCCTCCTTCTAGCCTTGATGAGCCGTTCGAGAAAGCTATATACCTCGCTAATTGGCTTGCCTTCAAGGTGAACGTGCAAAGCGGGATTTTAGTTTGCGAGAAATGCGGCCGCTTCTATCCGATAATAGAGACGATCCCCCATATGTTACCTGACGACTTGAGAGACAAAAAGGAGGATAAAGAGTTCCTTTCGAAGTGGCGGAAGTTTGTTCCAAAAAAGATACTAGAAGCGGAAGGCATCACGTAGCTTCACTCCCCACTAAAATAACGGGGCATACTTTGAAACGGTCTCTTTCATCTTTTTCACGGTCTCCTTGACCACTGCGAGTATCCTTTCCCTTTCATGGGTTAATGGTGGCTTATCCTGATCATACATGGTGTCAGGGTCCTTTGGCACATCACCAAGCTCAAGCGCCATCTTGATATAGAGCTCCCTCCACGATGAAGGTGTATACTCCGGAGGTTTAACTCCCAGTAATTTACATGTCATCAGGGTCCACGCCTTAGCAGTGCATCCTATTTCATATCCTCCCCCGCCAAAAAGTATCAATTTTCCATCAGTAGCCTCATGTGCTAAGTTATGAAGTGTCTCCATTATTTTTTCGTAGCAATCTAGCGTGAGTGCTTCAGTCGTTAATGGATCCCTGAAGTGAGTGTCAACACCGCATTGCTGCATTATCATGTCAGGTTCGTATGACTCCACAAGTGGAGGAACCACCTCGTTGTATGCATAAAGGTAAGCCTCGGTAAACGTTAGAGGCGGCAGAGGAACGTTCACACAGTATCCTTTACCTTCACCTTCACCGACCTCGTCTATGAACCCCGTACCGGGATACAGGAATCGTCCGTCTTCATGGAAGGAAACCGTTAGTACGCTCGGGTCGTGATAAAATGTCTCCTGAGTCCCATCTCCATGGTGGCAATCTATGTCTACTATCATTATCCTTTTCAAACCATACTTCTTCTGAAGATACCTTGCAGTTATGGCGACGTCATTAAAAACACAGAAGCCAGCCCCCCTATCCCTAGCAGCATGATGCAGTCCTCCACCCGGATTGAACGCGTGAATCGCCTCCCCCTCCATGACTAGCTCAGCAGCTTTCAGTGAGCCGCCTACAAGCATCGCTGACGCACTAAACATCCCCTTAAAAGCTGGTGTGTCACCGTAATCCAAGTATCCTACACCTTTTTCATCCAACCTCTTGACGCGTTGCAAATACTCTTCACTGTGAACTAACTTTAGCTCCTCCTCGTTTGCCATCCTAGCCTCTGCAACATAAAGATCAGGGTGTTCTAGAATTCCTATTTCCCTCATGAGTTCCAGCATAAGTGTTAGCCTCTGAGGGCGTAGCGGGTGCTCAGGGCCAAGGAAATATTTAAGGTATTCGTCCGAGTAGACAAGTGCTACTTTTCCACCCAATATAGGAGACCTCCATTCCTCTCTTTAAACTCGAAATTTTCTCCTTAAAAACAATGCACAAATAGACTAAGCGATAAATAAACCATCCTCCTTTTAGAGGATGCACTTGGGCTTTAGCTATTTACTTAAGTTTAACATTGTGACGAATGAAAGTTAAAAATTGTATGGGTGGATACAATGAAGGAACTGCGAAAGCATTCGGAGGTTGATTTGTTGATATATGTTTGTTGATATATAATAGGAACAAGTTTTTGTCTCTCGCTAAAGTAGACGAGTAGAAAAATTACACAGAAAAATGGTTAAACTCACAATTTTAAAAGAGAAAAGAAGAGCATTAATGGACAACAAGTACGTCCTTGTCACTCCAGCGCATTACTTTCTGAGTAGTGCTTCCGAGAACTACGCGTTTGACGCCAGTTAGCCCCCTCGTTCCTATGGCTATAAGGTCGACGTTTTCATTGTTGGCTTCGTCAACTATTTTTTCTGCTGGGTCTCCGAAGGCTACCTTCTTCACAACGTCCTCTACTCCCTTCTTCTTGGCTTTTTTCTCGGCTTCCACGAGCAGTTTTTCAGCTGTTTGTTCTAAGTGACTTTTGACAAGGGCATACGACGACTCAGAGTATTGCTTCACTAATTCAAGCTCCTCAGTTTTTATGACGTTCAACAAGATTATCTGAGAGTTAAATGCCTTAGCGAGGTTTATCGCTTTATCCAACGCCCTCTCAGAGTATTCTGATCCATCTAAGGCGACAAGTATCTTCTTGTACAAGCAACCACCCCAAAGAAGTAAGATTAATCTTTTTTTAAAATCTTATTCTTAGCCACCATGGGTTACACTCAGCACAGTTACAACGTCTCCATCGTTCACCTTTGTATTTAGCCCCTCGAGCACCCTTACATCTCTTTCGTTAAGCAATACAAGCATTCCCGGAGCCACTCCTCCTCCATTGACAACCATGCAGTAAGCCTCTTTACTAAGAGCTGACGAGAGGACGTCTCTAACAGACGTTCCGTTCTCCACTTTTACATTTAAACTTCTGGCTCCAACTACTCTTGCTAGCCTTAATGGAAGCTCAACCTTAACCTCCATATGCCTCCCCGTCACAGCGCCAAGAAGTCATATACCGTCATCAGAGGAGATGCATCTCCTCACAGCCGAGCTACGGCTCAGAGTAGGTCAATCTCCTCATCAATTATACCGATGAACGCTCAAATCTATAAAGCTAGCGTTCACCTCAACACTGCCCTAACTCTTCTTAAGGCTACGAGGGGAAGCGCCTCAAGTATGACTCTTCTGCATCCCTTACGGCCAACGAGAAGGTCTGAGACTAATCTTTGAAGCAATTTTGACGTCACATCTAAACTCTCTCCGCCTCTTCTTTTAAGGAAGAGATCCCTAAGCCAAAGGCTCCATTTTAACTCGCCTCCAATCTCCCTCCTAAGTCGCTCACCATACTTCGTCATACAATTCCATTCTTCCTCGTAAGATTCAATTATGGTTTCAGCGCCCATTCTCCCGCTTTCCATCGCAAAATACATGCCCTCACCAGTTATCGCCGAAACCGCTCCCGCAGCATCCCCAAGAGCAATCCATCTCTCCCCACAAATAGTCTTTAGAAGGCCTGAAAGAGGAACTACTGCGGTCTCGAACTTTAGAATTCTCCCCCCTTTAAGCTTGGGCTTTACTAAGGGGTGGCCTCTAACTAAATGGTCTAAGTAATTCTTGAGTGGGACTTTAACTTTTGAGAGTAGCGCCCCCACACCGACCACCAACGAATTTCTTCTCGGAAAAATCCAAGCGTAGCCAAAAGGTGAGACCTCGCTACCATAGTAGAAGAAGTTTCTGTCTCCGAACAACATATCAATATTCCCTTCACTGACCTCTATAATATACTGGACGCATAACCCCAGCTGGTCTCTCCTCCATTTCCACCCTGAACTTCTCCTTGAAAGCGAGAAGACTCCATCAGCAAACACGACTGCGTCGCACTCGTAACTTCCGTTTCCATGGCAGGAAACACCTTGACTACTAAACAAAACCTCGTTCACTTTCTCCCCTCTGACAATTACCCCTCCCTCTCCCTCTACTCTTTCAGCTAAGTAGAGTCCAAGCTTTGTTCTGTCGACGTTCATCCCCACTCGCTCGTGATAGTCAACATTAAACTGCTTGTCGCCTACGGAAACGGCGACGCCATACAGCTCTCTTTCGGCAACATCCAAGCTAATTCTGAATTTTTTAACGGCTCTCTCGGTAAGCATTCCTCCACAAGGCTTCTCCCTGTTCGGCGTCTCCCTCTTATCAGTGACCACCACTCTCAAACCGGCTTTCGCCAAGTGTTCACCGCAAATTAATCCAGCAGGTCCACCTCCCACGATCACAACGTCGGCTCTCATTTTCATTAATCCCCTAAACCTCTAATTCGGAGAGCGCCTCAAGAGCGGTTTCAACGGCATGATCGAGTCCATCAATCACTTTTCTACCTAGGCAGTCAAAGAAATCTTTTCCTTCAATAGGCTTATCGCTTACCGCCACTATTGCACCGCACTTGACGCCATAAATAGAGCACACTGCAAACAATGCAGCTGTCTCCATGTCTATTCCAATGCAGCCGGCCTCAACCGCCCTCCGCAAATCTTCCATTTCTCTAAAGAAGACGTCGGTCGTCCAGATTGAACCCAAATGCGTCCTCCAACCTTTGCTTAACGCCGCACTGAAGAGAACACTCGTCACGTCACGGCTTCCCTCGACAATGGCTTCATTAATGTACCGCTTAGAAGTCCCGTCCCCTGTAAAAGCCCTCTCAGCTACTATAAGATCACCCAGTTTAATATTCTCCTTAACGGCGCCAGCGAAATCGCTTCTCACCACTACACGAACACCCGCCCTATGAAGTGCCTCCAGTGCCACAGCAGTCGCTGGACACCCTATTCCAGTGTGCACAATGGAGATGGCGACGCCACCATAATACCCGTGAAAGGTCTCTCCCCTCCTCTCAGCTTTTTCGAGGAGCCGAACTGCTCTCCTGGTAGCTATCCTCGTTGCAGTTAAGAGGACACGCCTTTCCACTTTACCCGGTCTGCAGCCGAGAATAGCGTAGACTTCTCTCACTTGTTTAGGAACTGCCCTCAGAAGACTAGCGGCCGCCTTCAAACAACCCCTCCGGTAATTCAAGATGGAACATGAAGCACAAGATGCGAAATTATGTCAAGAAAGTCAAGATAACTTTCGCTTCGTCACTGAAGGCTCCCGAGAAGAAAATAAATTGGCGAAGTATTCTACTGGGCTCTGAGGGCTGTGGCACCCTACCAGTTAAGCCATGAAGAGCTACGCTTATCGGGTCAAAGAACATTGCCGCCAACAAGAGTATGCACGCAGCCGTCATTATGCTAGTTAGCAACATGAGAAGAATGAAAGGTCTCCTAGCAATGCTTCCTTTAAAGCGTGTTGCCAGAACCGAGGCCATTATGGCCGTAAGAATAAGCGCATATATGGCGTACTGCCCTTCAACTGTAGCCAGAGTGATTATCAAGGTGAACATAACCGACGAGATAGCTATAGCCGCGTAGTCCGTCACTGCCAACTTCTCCTCTTCTCTATGCCACGCCTCCAGTAGTATTCCTCCCACCATAAGTCCGAAGAACCCTGTGTAAACAAGCTGATGCCCCAGTATTTCGTCAAGGTAATATGTCGGAACATATATCGCAGAAAGGTAGACGAGCACTTCAGGGCTGGTGGCCACCCTCGAAGCCATGAAAAGCATAATTTCGTTCTCAGCCATTGTAACCTCAACTTTATTTGCGGCAAAGTGCAAACCGTAGCCGACAAAGAACAGCATGAGAGATAAAAGGAGTAAAACATCCAAGGATGTCCTTTTCCATCCTTCTCTGCAGACACCCTTCGAGAGAACTCTATAGAAGCCATAGAACATGAAAGCCATGTAGGGCGCTTGAACAGCAAGCTCGAACCATTCACTGAACCCGCCAAAGTTAGCCACAAAAGAAACTATGAAGAACGACCCTATAAGCACCAGAGACCACTTAGCCACCTTATTCAATGGGACCACCTCTCTTTAAGAGAGGCTTGCATATAAATTAGAGTTTCGCTTACTTAAACACGATAAACTAAAATCTCTGTGGCCCCTTCATTTTAGGAAGGTGAAAAAATGGAAGAGACAAATACTCTTAAAGAAACCGTTAAAGAACTAGACCAATCGGCAAAGCTGATAAGAGACCTCGTATCCAACCTTATAAAGCTGAGGCATAGCCTCCTAAAAGCATACTCGGGCCTCAGTAAACTCTTAGAGGAACCCGAACTCATGAAGCCAGCAGCCCCCTCACCTACGCCTCTACCCGCGCCCCCCTCGCCTCCGACA
>JAHLWW010000100.1 GCA_019057715.1 Candidatus Jordarchaeum sp. JNZ_1113 | reverse complement strand
ATTCTGCATGTTCCCTCCGAGCTTACCATGCAGGGACCATAGGGCTTCTGAGGGGTGCAAGCTCTGCCGAAGAGCCTGCACTCTGGAGGGTATATTTTGCCTATCATGACGAGGTGGCAGTTGCATCCCGGGTTTATGTCCACATGCTTCATTGGGGCGAACTCGTATTTTTTCTCGGCGTCCGCATCCTCGAACTTCTTCTTTAGGGTTAAACCTGACTGGGGGATTCTCCCTATGCCCCTCCATTCAGCGTCCGCCACGTCGTAAACTTCGCCTATAAGCCGCTGAGCCTTAACGTTCCCCTCCTCCCTAACTACTCTACTATACTCATTTTCGCATCTGGCTTCCCCGTCGCGTAGCTGCTTTAGGAGCATGAGGACTGCTAGAAGAACATCGTTAGGTTCAAAGCCTGCCACAACAGTCGGCATCTTGTAGGCTTCTGCAAAGACCCTGAAGGCTTTGACTCCTATTATGGCTGCAACATGCCCCGGACATATGAACCCGTCTATGTGTATGTCGCCTACGCCTAAAAGAAGCTCCATGGCTGGAGGGATCAGCCTGTGATAGCACATTACACTGAAGTTCTCCGGAACCCCTCTCAGGAGCTCGCTCGCAGTGGTTGGGGCCGTGGTCTCAAAGCCAACAGAGACGAAGACCACTTCTCTTTCAGGGTTCCTGCGAGCTACTTCAACAGCGTCCGAGACACTGTAAACCACCCTAACATCTCCTCCCCTCGCCTTGGCTTCTAAAAGCGACATCCTCGTAGCTGGAACCATCATCAAGTCTCCGAACACGGTGAGAACTACTCCTTTAAGGGCGAGCTCAACAGCCCTGTCGAGCGCTACGGTTGGCGTCACACAAACAGGGCATCCGGGGCCAGCTATAACCTCAACTTCTTCGGGCAGAATGCTCCTTAGGCCAAACCGGCTTATGGTTTGTTCATGCCTCGGGGCCAGTGGCTGTCCCGCACACGTGCATAAACTTAACTTTCCGGTTTGGCCTAAGCCTTCTTATCTCTTTCGATATCTCCCTTGCAACTTCAGCGCTCCTAAAACGCTCAACGACCTCCAAGCCTTCACCCGTCTAAGCTACCCGCCTCCCTCTTCTTATCAATTTTTCCTCCGCCAGCCTAAAGTCATTAGGCGTGTTCACATTAAAGAAAGTTTCAAGTTCAGGATCCAGTTCCCCTATGACCAGCGTCGAGACGTAGAGAGTTTTGATCCTCTCTATGAACCCCCTCATATCCCTATACCCTCTTCTTAAGGCTTCTTCGATGGCTTGCAACGCTTTGCCTGCATTATAAACGGCGACCAGAGGCTCAATGTAGCCACTTGGCCACCTTGGCACCACGGCGTCCCACCCCTCAGCAATCTCCCTCAAGAATGATAAGACGATGGGCTTCACCAAGGGAACGTCGCAGGGTAAAAGGAGCACATATTCCTCTCTCCGATGAGAAAAAGCCGTGTAGGCGCCCACGAGGGGGGACTTGAATCCCACATCGACATCAGGTATAACTTCCACGACGCTGGCAAGTCTCTTAGCGTAATCCTTCATGTTGCTCGAGCCCGCCACCACGAACACGTCACCCGTCAGAACCCTGCACGCTTCTATGACATAGAGGATCATGGGTTTTCCTGCTAGACTCGCCAAGCCCTTCTCTACGCCCATTCTGGAAGATGTTCCACCAGCCAGTATGGCTGCCGAGACTCGCTTACTTCCATGCGCCAAGTGCTTCCGCATCCCTCAGTATCTTTTCATGGTCAAATGCCAGCTTGAGGCTTGCGGCTTCCTTAAGGGTAAACCTTTTTGCCTCCTTCGCGTCTGTAGACGCCCTCAGCTCGCCCTCAACTTCCCTACACAAGTAAGCTACCGTGACCACGTGTCCCCTCGGATCCCTGTCCGGTTCATCATAGATCCCGATTATCCTCTCAACTTCAACCTCAAGGCCAGTCTCCTCTTTAACCTCCCTTCTTAACGCCTCCTCAAGCCTCTCGCCGACCTCAACGAATCCTCCGGGAAGGGCGTAATAATCTTTGAAGGGAGGATTCAGCCTCTTAACGAGAATAATGCTCTCGCCATCCTTACCTATTATCACGGCGTCGACCGTTAGAAGAGGTGTTCTTGGCGGAGGCAATGGCACCACCTCGACTAACCCAGTAATACGTTGAAGACTTAAAGCTTCCTAGTTAGCTTCAAACTTGGTAGACGCATCCTTCTCCGCTTCTCCTCGACCAGCGACGCATCACAGAGGGGACAGTATTCTAAGCCTTCAACAAGTATCATTGCTCCACATGATGGGCACGTTCTCTCCTTAATCCTTAGCTTTCTGATAAGCTCATCAGTAGCCTTCACCATGTTCTTATCCTTAACCTGCAGGAACCCCTTTCTCGCCTGTTCAGCTATCTCTGCCGCCTCATCAAAATTGTTCATCTGACTTAACGCGAACGCCATCTCAAACCTGTTCACGGCTGCATCTCTCACATTCCCTAGCTCGTCAAAAATCATTACCGCTCTTTTTCTTGCATCCACCTCCTCGCTCAGCCACCCCATAACCCTCAATGCCCCCGCCATGTTGGTGAACGCCATAGCCTCAACATGCCTCTCCCCGTCCATCTTAGCTTTTTCCATGGCTTCGCGGAAAATCCTAAGTGCATCCTCCGGCTTGTCGTTCATCAAGTAAGTTATCCCCATATTGCTGAGCACCCTCGCCTCAACTCCTGGGGTCCCCGCCTCCCTAGCTACCTCCAGTGCTTTCTCATGATACTTCAAGGCTTCCTCCAGCGGCTTTCTGAGAGAGGAGTAAGCTAACCCCAGTCCGCTATAGCTCCTCGCAACCCCAGGCTTGTATCCGACTTGCTCACACAGCCTTAACGACTCCATAAACGTTTTTAGGCTCCTCTTAACTTTCCCGTTCCTATAGAAGGCAACTCCAAGGCTTATCATTGCGTCAGCCAGCCGACGTTTATCGTTTTTAAGCATCCTAGTAGCCCTCCGCAAAACCTTCTCGGCTTCGCTTGTTTCGCCCGTTATTAAAAGTCTCTCTCCAAGCTCTAATGGGTCCACATTTTTCTTAGACAACTTTTCCAGCTCCATTTGAACTCTCCCGGGAAAACAAGTTGTCAGCTAATTTTAAAAATGGCTTCCTTTTAAAGATAGTTTTTTACGTCTCAGCTTCCTTCTTATTTCTAGGGGAGCGTGTTTGGTGTTGCCCATGAGGGTGCCAGCTGTCATGGTTACGCAGGACTCTGACTCGGCTTCCACCTATGTTTCCTTCTCCGAGGAGCCTGATGAGGCCGTTTCCTTCCTAGCCCCCGTTGAAGAAGGAGGACACGGCTTCGACGAGCTCATGGTTGACTTCAAGGGAAAAATGACCCCTTGCAACCAGGTTGTCAGCATAGTAGCCCGCCTGATAGAGGCAGGGGTCATTCAGAGCTCGAAGGTGAAAGTTACACCGCGGATGCCCACTGACGACACGGTGGGATTAAGGAGGACCGCCATACTCCACTCTATAATCGAGGCGAACTACACCGCTTATCATCACCTCAACGAGAACGTCGTGGAGGAGGTCATTCACCCTGTGGGTAGCGACGTGAGAAGCTTGGTGAGAGTTGAGGCAAACTTCAACATAATAAAGAACTATGTCCTCGAAAGCTCGCTTAAACCAGTAGAAGTGAAAGACCTGCAATTCATACCGTCACTTGACAATTTCAACTTGCTGGTTAACGCCGCAGACACCATCTCCAGCTATGTTAATGCTCGTGCTACAATGCTCCCACAAGAGAGCGAGAAGGTTAGAGTCTACTTGGCTAGAGAGAACATCTCAGCCAAGTTCGGGATGCTCCCATCAGCCCTAGCCTTAAGGCTCGCCCTGTCCAAGCTTAATGACGCCGCTAAGAGTCTCTCGGTGCCTGTCTACCCTATTTTGGAGTGTGGTCCTCTCCCGCTACGCGGGAACCTTAATCACGAGTCCAAAGATTCCTTCCTCAGGATGTATGGCGGAGTGACGACGGTAGCGGTTCCGCCGAGCTTAATATATGACTCAGGAAAAAAGGCATCAGACCTCGTCAAATCTCTCAAAGACGAGTTGCAGGGTAAATCACCCCCAGAGTTAAGCGGAGAGGAAGAAGCTCAAATTCGGGAACTGATAGTGTTTTTCGCATGCGAGTACGCTCGAACAGTTTCAAAGGCAGCGGACGTGCTCATGCGACTTGCCTCACTCGTACCTGAAAGGAGAGAGGCGTCAATAAGCGAGCACCTCAATGTAAACATCAAGGAACTGGAACCCCTAAATGTCAGAGGAATAAGCATGGAACTGGAGTCGTTCACAATACCCTCACCAGTAAAGTACACCGCCCTAATGTATAGCTTTGGCGCCCCTCCAGAGCTGGTCGGAGTTGGACGCGCTCTAAGCTTACTGGAAAAAAAGCGGAAAGGGCTCTTTGAAGGACTCTTCGACCTATATCCTTCCTTAGAGGATGACATATCGTCAGCTTGGAGGTACCTCTGCCTTGAAGCGGCAAGAAAGGTTTTCCCTGAGTCATTCATATCTGACCTGGCTGAGGATATAAGGCTCATAAAGGAATTTCTCTCCCCTAAAGAGAACTACTCAGCTCCCCACAGAGCCTTGTCCATGATGATCTCCGAGTACGCCGCCCTGAAATCCGTGCCTGAGAAGAACTTGAGAGACATCGAGGTTAAAGAGTTCATCAGAAACGAGAAGCTAGAAGACTCTGTCAAACAATTAATCCTACAAGCTGGCAGAATCAGGGGAGCCCTAGGATGACGCTTTAGGGGAAAAAGCATGATAATCAAGGAAACATTAGAACTGGTTAGAGAGCGCCTCAGCGGGCTAGAAGTGATTGTTGAAGGAGTTGCTGTCGGTCTTTTTTACGCAGGCATCGTAGTGCGTTCAAACCATGGCGTGCATGGTGGAGTAGCCTACGTTTTCAGGGCTGCTCCTTCATGTATCCCAGTTAAAAATGCTGGCAGCCTCCACGAGCTGGACCCGCTAACCCTAGCTGAACTCTCCCTCTCGCCAAATTTAGCTGAAGCAGCTGTAGGAGTTGCCGCCATCAATGCTCTATCGCAAGTCGCCATGTGCGAGGACGCGAGATACAGGCCTGTTAACGTTGACGTTACAGACATTGTCAGGAAGAATGAACGCGTCGCCGTAATAGGATACATGGAACCCGTCATAAGGAAGCTACTGGGAAAAACGCGTGAAGTAATAGTGTCCGAAATAATCAAAGTAGACAACCCCATTGTCCCAATACTCCCCCCAAGCGAAGCCGAGCCCCACATCGAGACGGCTAATGTGGTAATAATAACCGGAAGCACCCTTGTCAACAAAACAATAGACGAGATACTAAGCACGAAACTTAGGGCAAGGGAGGTAGCCGTAGCCGGGCCGACAGCAAGCATACTCCCGGACATCCTGTTTGATCACGGCGTAACATCCGTTATGGGCATAGAAATAACAGACCCAAGCAAAATGCTGCGCGTGATAACTCAAGGAGGCGGAACACAGCAACTACTATCAACATGCGCCCGAAAAAAAGCATACTTTAAACCAAAACTCATCGAATAACCGAGAAAAGACGTGGAAAAGAAATTCACTATGACTCCCCCCCAAATTTTAACTGTCTCTAATCTCAAGTAGTGCTACGTGATTTTTCCCCTCTACGAGCTTAAGTAATCTCCCACTTTCCAACTTTACCACTACGTCGCCTTCACCTGAAAACTCGCGTAGCCTCATAAGAACATGCAGAAGAACAACGTTTGCTGTCTCATCCTTCGAGGAAGCCACAATGTCACCTGAATCCTTTTCTACTAACAAAACCAACCCTACCACCCAAGAATTTCTCTACTTCAGCCAAAATAAAAAGTAAATGGTGAATGCAAGCACCTCGGCCATCGCCATCATGGAACCGGATATCAGCATATTCAGACATGCGACGGTGCGTCCTTCAAAACCCGGAAAATTAACTGAAACAAGCACTAACCTACCAGGTAACAGTGTGCAACAATTCTAAGTTATTCAAAGTTCTCTCTTTCTGGAGAAAGGTTAAGGCAAAGCTTAAGGTTTTCGTCTCCCTAATTTTCTTTTTATTGGGTGAGCACATGAGGCTAAGGAATAAGGTAGCACTGGTTGTTGGTGCTGGTTCCAGCGGTCCTGGCATAGGCAACGGACGCGCTATTTCGGTTCTCTTTGCACAGGAAGGAGCCAAGGTTATGTGCGCTGACATAAATCTCCTCTCAGCGGAGGAAACCGTTAGGATGATACGTGAGAAGGGTGGAGAAGCCATCGCGGTTCAGGGTGACGCTACGAAGAGCGAGGACGCTAAACGCATGGTTAACGCTACGCTCGAAAGTTTCGGGAGACTAAACATACTTGTTAACGTCGTCGGTATAGCGAGCGGCTTAGGCGTCCTCGAGACAAGCGAGGAGGAGTGGGACAGAGTCATCACCACAAACCTGAAAAGCGTATTTCTCATGTCGAAGCACGCTGTGCCAGCCATGATCGAGGCGGGTGGCGGCGTCATAATAAACATCTCGTCCGCAGCGGCCTTCGTGGCGCATCCGTGCTTAAGTTATGGCACAACAAAAGCCGCAATAGTAAACATGACGAGATGCATGGCTATCGACCTGGCGAAGTACAACATAAGAGTCAACTGCATAGCGCCCGGCTTCCTAGACACCCCAATGGTTGCCCCAATAATGACCGACTCTAGACGCGAGTTCCTGAAGCAAGTAATCCCTCTGGGAAAAATAGGAACTGCCTGGGACACAGCCTACGCGGCCCTATACTTTGCTTCTGACGAGGCATCATACGTGACGGGCGAAACTCTAATTGTAGATGGAGGACTACTGGCAGCCGGCGGAAGACGCAGAAGCGAAGAAAAACTGGTCTAAGATTGGGAGGAAGAAAGATGCGCTCAGGAGATGAAGCGCTAAAGGCATTCCAGAAGTTCTCCGAAGATTTCCCTGAAGACTTCCAGAAATTCACCACCTTTGCATCAAAGCCATAC
>JAHLWW010000099.1 GCA_019057715.1 Candidatus Jordarchaeum sp. JNZ_1113 | reverse complement strand
AAATTCAATAATTGAACATTAATAACAATAACTTAGAGATAAAAGTTTATAGAAGACAATTATTAGGGGAACACCTTTGAAATGCTATTTATGAGTTCTTTTAGTTTTCGGTAGAGTTTACCCCAATCAATGAACAACAGAGCTATGAAAACTAGGATCATTAAGGCGATGCTGGTAAGCATCGTGGTTAATCCCGCTTCCCCGGAGTACCACTCAAGGATAGTTTTCCCGAATATTCTTGTTGTTGAAAATGCTCGTGCAGCAAAAGATATTGCGACACACATTATGATTTTTCCTGTAAAGCAAGCTATAATTGTTTTCTTATAGGAATACTTAAGCGCCCCTAGAGCTAAAAGAAGGACGTCGTCGGGCAAAGGCAATGCCGCAAATATAATGATTAGCGGGATCCCCCACCCCCGCTCTATGAGACTCCCGTAGCGCTTAAGCCGCTGACCATACTGCGTGTCCTCCAGCGCTTCAGCCGCCCCTCTCCCGAGAAGCCAGGCAGAGGTCTCACCTATAGCTGCTCCACTGCCGGCTGCAATTCCTAAAAGCAGAGGATTAATCCAAACTCTAAAAATAACCAGAAACCAAAGAAAAATTACGTATGGTACCGGGAAAATTACGGATAAGTTGCCGAAAATGCTAACGAGAAACACCGCGAAGTAAACACCTAGATCCCCGCCTGGAAAAAAATTTGAAAAACAAAACATACCCCAAGCAAGAGGATTCATCCATAACATTAACATGTCCCAAAACAGGTAGGCTGGGTCAAACATATATGAGAGATATGGATTAACAAATGAGTAAATATACCATACGAAGAAACTGTTATTGTTTGATAAAGATAAGTAGAGAAAAAACAGATATTCGCTAGGCACGCTCATCAGCCTGAATCACTTAGTGGTTGGTTTTATCCCCACGTCTCTCCGCACTTCTTGCATTTCCAGATTTTCTTGTAGATCGGTTGCCCTCCAGCATAGCTGAGCACTTTGCTTTTATCTTCAGTCTGTTTTACATCAATACTACCGCACTTGGGGCATTTTACACGTGAAGGCGTTACTTCACTCATAATCACATCCTCCCCATTAGTCCTTCTCCTTCTTCTTTCTTTCACTTCATATTTAAACTTATTTTTCTTTCACCCCAGTTTTCGTTAAATGTCTTCTCGAAGAAGTTAAAATAGTTTAGCTAAATTCAGTAGGGAGCAGAGTTCCAATGTCGATTTCGTTCTCCATTGTATGCTGGAAGAAAGGTAACCAGTTTTCAGTTTTCATGTTTCAAGCGGCTTTTTCAAGGGAGTAAGATGCCTGCTTCTGGAGAGATTGATTATGGAGAATTTGCGTGCGGGTGATTTGTTGCTTTTGGTTTTAGCTACAGCTTTCAGTGTTTAGCGGAGTTATGATGACTATTAGTTGTCCTGGTTTAATTTTAGCTTTTTCTGAGACTATTCTTTGTATTTCCGCTGTTTTTGCTGCTTCCTGGATTATCTCGTTTATGTTGATGTTTGCGTAGAATGCTATTGTGTGGTTTTCCTGCCTTGGGAGGAACTGTATAAGTAGTGGGTTCTGGTGCCCCCTTTTCGGGTTACACGGTGTTACTACTATTCTTCTGCTTTGGGGGGTTTTAGCTACCTTTTCAGCAGCGTAGTTGAGCTGATTTACCGTTTTCTTCTCCCCCTGGTCCGTCTCTCCATTGTAGCCCTCCAGCTTGTCTATTAGTTCGTGGTCTGGCTCGAACACTTCGGGCCTGCGGATTTTCAGGATGGGGTATAATGGCTCAGCGTGCCTTTCAGCCACCTTCCTTGTTTTCTCCACCGCTTCCCTTATTGTTGTAGCTTCAATCATTATTGGTCCTCCGGTCGCCCTGCGCTCCGGTTCTCTCCGCCTTCTCACCGTCGGGGTCATTGTTTGGCTTAGCGTCTCCCTCAGCTCCTCCTCGGAAGTTCGGTATATGTGGGCTGACGCGGATATCGTTGTCGTCGTCCCTATGGATTCTACGCCCTTGAGGTATGAAGCAGCCTCGGTGAGGAACACGATGTTTATTCCAGCCACGTCCTCGGGCCATGCCCTAGCCATGTCGTTGCTTCTGAGGTATACTACGGCGTTGACGTGGTCTCCTGTTCTGTGGAGAACTATCATGCTTATGCATGGCGGGTTCTGGTTTAACGTATCTGATGCCGGGTTCCAGAACTGTATTATAGCAGTATTGCTTTTTCTTAGGGCTTTCCCTGCCTCTTCAACCTGGTTGACACCAAACCTTTTCCTAGCGCACCACCCGTAGGTGTACGTGTGTGTACCCTTATCCGAAGCTAAGTACTGGGGTATGTAACTCCCCTTGAGGGTTGCTTCATCCATTCCTATGTATCCGCGGGGGAGTATGGGTCCGCTCCTCCAGTCTGTCAGGTGTATTATGCATCCTATTGTTTCAAGGGTTTCCTGGTTCCTGTCCTCTGTGGTTACTGGTATGCCTTTCTCGAGGATAAGCCTGTTAGCCTGCCTCCAGGCTGCGTCAACGTGACACGCCCTTATAAGGTATGGGCCGTATGGCTTCATTTCGTCTCCCTCACTTTATAGTATGGGTGGGTTGGCCTAGGATGGACTCCGAGAACGCTGTGTAACTCATCCGCCACTGCAGCTTCAGCGGCGGCAACCAGGGGGAAAATTCTGGGCGCGTTCTTCATCGGACCATAGAGGTTGAGGTCGACGCCATACAGTGAGGGAAGAGCGTATATGAAGGAGAAGTCCATTTTTCGTCTCAACTCGTGGTGAACGCCTGCGAGCATGTTGTGTATTCCTATAGCAGTGGGGTAGCCGTAAAGCTTCTTCATAGTCCAGGCGGAGTGAAGCGCCTCCAATCCGCCCTCGCCGAGTATGGGGACCCCCGGGTCCAGGATCGCCTTCTCTACGACCCCCCGAACGCTGGACAGTATGAGATCCGCCTTTTTTAGTCTCTCATCCAGCGTGAAACCATAAGACAGTATTATGGCGTGCTCTATCGGCGCTACGTCACGCAAAGCTTCAAGCTCCCTCTCTTCAGCACTTAACACCGAGTTGTATATTGTTTTGTGCTCCAGTCCGACCTCCTTCGCGATCATCATAGCTTCGACGCGGGCTTCAAGACTAGTTGAATCTATTATTATTGGTGCGTCCGTCACGTCCGCCACGAAAAGCATATAGTTTGAGAGAGCCTCCCCAGTCTCGCCCACCACATGCACCATCGAGGGCACACAGTACTCGTCCGAAAGCTCCGTCTGCCTCACTATTAGCTCTTCAGCGGCCTTCTCATCGAAAATCCCCTTAATAGGGTCCCTGACTATGGGCTCCTTCCTGTAGAAGATCGTCCCGGCCAGAACAGTGGAGTACTCTCCCCGCTGCCCCCCAAGCTTAACTCCTGCGACGTCATAAACCATCAACTCCCTCCTGTAGAACAGAGAGCTCACAGGCTCAACTTCTCTCTCCCTCAGCCAGCCTTTCTCTTCGATGCGCCTAAGTGCCGTAGCCCAGTCATATTTTTCCTCTTCCGGAAGCGGGAGAAGTGGCGGCTCAGAATATTTCTCGACCCGTTTGGTTGCGAGTGAGCGTATCTTTGCCGCAATGCTGTCCGGGTTTTTTTCTCCGCGGAGATCAACTAACTCAACTTGCTTCCTGAAACGCTCGACGACCGTGTAAGGGTCCCCTACCTTGAAGTACTTCGGGTGCAGGACGGGTATTGTGCCCTCGCTTCCAATAACCTTGTAGTCTGGCCCTATGCCGTTCTCGTGGAGGGACACTATGGTTTGTCCCGGAGCGTGCCCTACAACCTCCTCCCCGCAGACGACGAGAAATCGTATGTTGCTGTTGGAAACTATGTTTTGGATCACTCTGGCGACGCCGTCGTTCTCGGTCTCACATGATCCCGCTATGGCTACAAGGTCAGCCGCCAGCGCAACCACCTTTTCAGGAAGGTCATGTGAGCCACATGTTACCACGGCGAAGGCAGCTTCCTCCCTTCCAACCACGTAGTCCCCTGCAAAGTAAGGCCACTTCGCCACGGCAACCACGCCCAAAAAATAAAGGAGAACCTCTCCCCCTAAAAACACTACTCGGCGAGCAGGTCTCTGACGCTCATCTCACTTTACGCTTTCCTCTCCAGTTTTTGAGCAAGGCTCGTCTAGCCCTCTTGCCCGGTGCCCCCTAAGTTGGGTTCTCTTTATGACCTCGTAAGATATGTAGAGCGAGGCGAGTATCGCTGCTGCCACAGCGAAGAATATTGTGTAGGGGTTGCTCATGATCGGGTTGCCCGCCAAGTAGTTGTATATGAGCATTTGGGCTACAGGATTGTCGGTGAGGAAGAACAGTGTTCTGAGTGCTTGAGGGATTAACACAAAGCTTTCGTAAGTCCTTTTTCCTATGTAAGCGTACATGAGAGCCCTTGGAAACGCCCCAACTGTTGTGGCGGCGATAAATGGCTTAAACTTTATCTTAGTGAGCCCTGACCCGTAAGACACGGCGTCGAAAGGTATTGGCGGAGCTAGTCGAGCTAACAGGACGGCAATAGCCCCCCATTTTTCAAGCCAGTTATCCGCGATCAAAATGGCGTCACCCAGACTCAAAAAGATCGCCTTCTCAATTCTTCCAAGCTTCTTCGCGTTCGGATTTCCATCACGAGCCTGCATCGCCTTCTCCTCCCACTTGGATACGATCGGCCTACCTACGATCCTTGCTATGTAGAAGCCTGCGACCGCCCCCGTCAGTTCACCAACCCCTCCAACCAGAGCAGTCACGAGCAAAGCGTAGTCGAACCCCTTAACAATATTCACAGGCCAATAGATAAGCGAGTATGCGATTCCCCCGAACATGAGTATGAGTTCACTCGGGATGATTGCTATTATTGCTTGTATGACCATCGCTGCATAGAAACCGAGAAACCCATACTGGAGTATCCATATGACGACAGTCATAAAGAGACCCTGCGTAACTTGCTCTAAGTTAACAAAAAGCGGAAGCAATAATCACTCACCCCTCAACCAAAATTTACAGCCTCAAATTCAAACATATTATACGTCGTCCTTGTTTATGATTAGCCTTTAGCGTTTAAAACCAACGTTAAACTATTTAAGTATTCTGTTTCATCCAGCGGCAAGACTAAACGTTTATCCAGCTTAGTGATCTTCCCACCGGGTGGTCGGGTTTTTCATCTGCTCGAAGGTACCAGCAGAAATCTGAAACTTAAACCAACAATGAAAGATAATAAAAAGATAATAATAAGTATAAGTTTATAATAACAAGTTTTAAATAGTTTTTCAAAAAAGCTAGCTAACCATAAATAAATGGGCAATGGTAATTAATAGTGTTCGTGGACTAGAAAGGAGTTTTTTGAGGGCTGTTGCTTCGAAGTCCATGTCCCCGTAGCGCTCCAGTATTTCTGATCCACCATGCTCGCGTATAGCCATAAAGGCTCCGTTTAGTCCTTTATCACTAATTTTGTTGAGAACTTTGCGTGCAAGTCCCATGTAGAAAAACTCTCTTCCAAGAAACTTTCTCCACGACTGCTGGTACTTTACTAGTTGTCTACTTACATCACCTTTTAAGACAGCGTCAGCGACTATTTGCCCCGCCATCTTTGCACATAAGCCACCCATGACTACGCCGCCACCGGTTGTCTGCTTTACTTGTCCCGCTACATCACCGACGGTGACAATGTGGCTGGTGTAAGTCCGCTTCACAGGACCTCCGGTAATTATTGTTCCAGCCATTTTACGGATTATCTTTGCATCTGAAAGTCCTCTCTTTCTGATAAAAGCTGCGAGCCTTTTCCCTGGCTGGGAGACTGCTCCTAAACCCACTCTTGCTCCATTCTCGGTCGGTATAACCCAAGCGAAGAAGCCGGGCGCAAAGGTTCTGCTGAAGTGTAACTCGACGAAGTCTCTGTCTACGTCCGCTCCAGCAAGTTCATACTGGACTGCAGGTATGCGCTCCCTAGGTCTAGGCAGACCTGCTAGCTTAGCAATTTTTCCCCTGCATCCTTCAGCGTCGATGACCACCTTTCCACGCGCTTCCCATCCGCTTCTAACCGTCACAGCAACTTCACTAGCTTCAACCTTTAGGGAAGTAGCTTTCTCACCTAAAATTATGCTGGCACCCGCGTCATGGGCAAGGGACGCTAGCCACCTGTCAAATGCCCTCCTGTCAAGGACCAATGCTTGCGGCGTTCCTCTTCTAACTGTAAACTCAACTCCTGAAGGCGAAATGAAGCGTGCACCGTAAACCTTGTTAAGGATGCACTCACCCGGAACCTTTAAGCCAAGCCTCTTCAGCCCGCTGACGCTTACCAGTCCAGCGCAATGATCCGGTTCCCCCACAACGTTATGCTCCTCCAGAACCAATACTTCCAATCCCTTCTTAGCCGCCTCAAGGGACGCCAGCGAGCCCGCTGGGCCACAGCCTACAACGACAACGTCGCCCTTCAAAAGCAACCCCTCTCATTTTTCTCCCTGAGTCTTTTTAAATAAATGTGTGGTTGCTAATTTATGGTGGGCCTATAGAGGAGGTCACAATGTTCGAGTACAAGATGGTCATACTGGTTAGGAGCGACTTGAAAATGAGTAAGGGGAAAACGGCGGTTCAAGTAGCTCACGCGGCAGTTTCGGCAGCGGAAGAGGCGAGACGAAGCAGGCCGGAGTGGTGGCAAAGGTGGATGGAGGAGGGACAGAAGAAGGTTGCGCTGAGAGTTTCGTCGCTTGAGGAGCTTGAGCTCTTCGAAAAGAAGGCGGAAGAGAAGGGGTTGCCCTACGCTAAGATCTGCGACATGGGGCTAACTGAGGTCCCCCCTGGAACAGTTACGGCTCTAGCCATAGGGCCCGCTCCAAACGAGCTGATAGACTTGCTGACGGGTAGCCTCCCTCTGCTCTGACCTGGAAAGCCGTGGATTCATGGAAGATTATGGAGGATGCTTTATTGGATTTGGAGTTCGAGTTGGGGATGCGCTTCTTCATAACGAAGACGCCAGGTGTAGGTGGCCGCCTCAGAGTTAAACCGGAAGACTTCGTGG
>JAHLWW010000098.1 GCA_019057715.1 Candidatus Jordarchaeum sp. JNZ_1113 | reverse complement strand
TCATGATGACCCCTCCTGTATTTTTCTTTCTGCCCCCATCAGCCACCCTTCTCTTCTAAGGGAACCGAAACAGTCCGGTGATTATTTAACTCCCCCTTGCTGACAGGGACAAATAAAAAACAATGATAATAATAGAATGATTTTTATTTCATATAAAGGTTACGTCTCATGGAAAATTTTTGATAAAGAAATTCTGCGAAATAGACGTCTGTAAAAGTGACTCCTCATTCTAAGAATTTTGATAATGCCTATGGAAAACATTGAGCACCGCTACCTTGCAGCGCGCTTTTCCGCATTTCATTCGTAGATATATTTCTGCAACATTCAATCGAGCACGCTCGAGGTTACATTAAGAAGGATTTCAACCGAATGGAGGACGCGCACGTTCAACTAAGTGAAGCACAGAAAATAAAGCCTCAAACAAAGGCTTGACGCAATTAAGATGATGAAGGTCATAAACGAGTGTTTTGAGTCGTTTCAGAGAATAAAGGAGTTTGCCACCCTTCAGAGGTTACTTTCTTATCGGGTTTTTATGTTGTCTGATACAAGTGTTTTGAAAGGAACTTTCTTAGAGATTTATGAGAGAAGAGGAGGAGTAGGGAAAGAGTCTTTGTTAAGCACTTTTATTACTGGCAAAACTTGCCTTCCCCCCCTCAAATCTGAAATGTGACCTTTTAGATAAAGCATGAATGACAAGCACCAGCTTACCTTGTTGTTCTTAATCCATAAAAAAGGGAAAGAGGAGCCTTGTTAATGTTACTTCCATGGCCAATGGTCGAATGACAGGTATATTAAGAGCCACATGATGCTGGCTAGCACGAACCATCCGAAGGTCAGCGTCACAGCTAGGTGTTGCACTGCTGCTTGAGCCTCCAGCATGTAACTCATTGCGGTCAGCAGCATTGGTCCAGCGTACCATCGCAACCCAAGCGCGTATCCGATATACGTTATTACTGTGTCGTACGTGATCGCTTGTAATCCTGAAGCGCACATGGCTGCATCTGCCCCTGAAAGGAATACGGCCACGGGAGTGATGGCTGTGGTCGCGAAGAACAGTAGGGTGCCAGCTACGAAGGCAGACGCTACCGCTAGAACGTTGCCTTTAGTGCCCTTGCCGGCGAACCAGTGCATCTCGAACACGTGTCTGATTATTAGCATGGATAGGATGACGTAGAGTAAGTAAACCGTCACGTTGCCGGGCGAGCTCACAGTGACCACTAAGGGGATCCTCACTGTAACTATTGCTTCTATGGTTATGGTGGAAACGTGAGGCGCCTTGCCCAGAATAGGCGTTAGGACCAACCAGAGAGCCACGCCAATTACTGCCGCTATGACTAGATTTATGACTCCCCTGACTGGTTGGCTCTTCTTCTCGAACGGGTTAACTAGCCCCACGATATTGCACCCTAAGATCACGGCGACCAAGAGGGACATCCACTTATCGTAGTGGTTAAACGGGAAGAGTGGTCTGAGCAGAGTTGTGAAGAGGTCGTGGCCGAGAGTGTACATATCGAAGAACACTGCTCCGCGCCAAGCCAGCGTGTTGAAGACGTAGTAAAGTGCAGCTGCTATAGCCCAAGAAAGCGCCGTGTATATGGCTCCTCTTGCAACGGGGTGCATGTCCGGCTTCTTGGGAACGAAAGGCCAGTAATTGAACAATGTCGCCCATACCGGGAATACTAGGAAGCCGCAGGTGCCCAGTAACAGCATTTCGTAGCCGGTCATTTTGAATACTGAGCCGAGAACCCAGAACGTTGCAAACGCTAGGATCAATGAGAGAGCTGCAACGATTAGCCCGGTTCTGGGCTGCTTGGGTGGCGCCGTCCTCTGCAGGGGGGCGCAGAGCACGGCGATCGCTATGAACCAGACAATGCCGAAGACCACCACGCTCATCCAGTCCAGTGGGTAACCCAGCGGGTTAAAAGCAACGAACTCAGCGGAACGCAAGGCTAACACGGGGGCCAAAAGTGCCGCTAGCTCCTTGCTAACAGCGTACTCTAACAGATATCTTAGGAGGAAGGCGTTCCCTACCACTATCCTCGAGAGTAATCCTCCCGTCGGATTTAGGAATACTGCATAGGCAGTGTAGCTGATGCCGTATATTGTGAGGAGAGATAAAACTCCCCGCCATGGCTGCTTAAACTTCCCTTCGCTCTCCATCCAACTCCTCTCCCTTTCAAGTAGAGTTTTAACTCAATTTTGAAATTCATTTAGATATAAATCTATTTCTCCGAAGCGTTTTCTTCATTATTACTATACTCTATCTTTTCTCCCTGCAACCAATAAGTGCATTTTTTGTGCCTACAAAGAAGAGAATTAGACTTCCAGTATGCATGAGGAAGTGAGAGGATGAGCTCTAAATGTTAAGTTGACGCACCGCTTCTATGTGGAGATCGGAAAAAGGAGGGAAAAGTGTATGCAAAAATTTATTTAAGAAAGCGAAGCTGTTATGGAGTAACTACAAAGTTGATGAGTGTAGGAGGTAGAAGGGGAGGAAGAAGAGATGCGCGGAGCTGTCAGTCTGGTCTTAACAGTGATAATCCTTGCGGGGTTATCGTGCGGAATTGCTATTGGTGTGAACGCGTCGAAAATTCCAAGCGAGCAGTACTGGCTGCCTTCATTGCTACTCAGCGTCAGTCAGCCTATAGCTCAACCCGAAATTAGGCCCATCGTTTTTGTCCATGGTGGCGCAGGTTCAGCTCAGCAGTTTGAGTCACAGGCCATGCGTTTCACGAGCAACGGCTACCCACCAGAATACCTGAAAGTATTCGAGTACGACTCAAGCTTTACAGTAGAGACCTTCGCCAAGGTCTTGGAACGACTCGACGCATTCATCGATAGGGTCCTAGAGGAGACGGGTGCTGACAAGGTTGACCTTGTTGGGCACTCGCTTGGAACAGTGGTGTCCCTGCAGTATCTTGCCTACGCTCCGCACCGCTTAAAAGTAGCCCACTACGTAAATATAGACGGTAGCGGTGGACTGCGAGCGCCTAGAGGGATACCCACCCTAGCGTTGTGGTCAAACCTTTCTACGGTACATGAATTATTAGGTGCAGTGAAAAACATTTGGGTTCCAGAGCAGACTCACACTCAGTTATGTACATCAGCTGAGACGTTCGCTGAAATGTACAAGTTCCTCACCGGAAAGGAGCCTAATACGGTAAACATAATTCCTGAGGACGAGATCCAAGTTGCGGGAAGAGTCGTCATCTTCCCACAGAACACTTATAACGACATTAACGGGACTTTGCGTATATGGAAGCTCGACAATGAGACGGGTCACAGAGTTGGAAGCGACCCAGTTGCTGTTTTCAGCATAACGGCTCCCGATGGGAAGTGGGGTCCTTTCAATGCTACGCGTGGCACATACTACGAGTTTGAGATCGTCCGCGATGGGAGACCAATCCACCACATTTACCGTGAGCCGTTCATAAGGAGCAACTACTGGGTTACACTGCTTACCTCTGCTCCGGGGGGAATATCGGACAACGTTAACGTGAGCGAGAGCCACGTAATGCTACTCTTCATGAGGAACAAGGAGTTCTGGGGCGACCAAGGAGATAAGAACGATATTCTCCTGATTAACGGAACTAACGTAATTACGCCGAACCACTGCCCTGTCAGCAAACTTGTGTGCGGAATATGGGTTTACGACAAGGATTCGGATGGAGTAAGCAACACCGAAACACCGATCCAAGTTTTCCACAGCTTACTGTTCCAGACAGGAGTTGACCTCTACGTCCCCGCAAGTCCAAACGGAGCAGGCGTGTTAAACATCACGCTCATATCGCGGGGCGGTGAAGCCATCCAAACTATAAACGTCCCCAACTGGCCTTCAAACTCCAGCGATGGAGGTCATAGGATAACGGTTCACTTCAACGATTATGCGCAATCAGTCAGCTCCTCCAAGGCAATTCTTCACGCAGCTCAAAGCGTCGACTCACCTGAGGGGGACACGCAGCCCCAGATAGTCATCGTGAATTCAGCTTCTCAATGCATTTGCATCCAAGACAACCAACTCTTCCGCAGACAACCCACCATGCCAATTTAATTCTCGACATAA
The DNA here is from genome assembly GCA_019057715.1 of Candidatus Jordarchaeum sp. JNZ_1113. Classification (GTDB taxonomy): domain Archaea; phylum Asgardarchaeota; class Jordiarchaeia; order Jordiarchaeales; family Freyrarchaeaceae; genus DTBI01. The sequence continues at coordinate 3,010 of JAHLWW010000098.1, read as the reverse complement.
AATTTCGCCTTTTTCCATCTTTTTTCATGATAAAAGAAATGACTTTTGAGCTTAGGTGAGAAAAAATCCTTATTTTCGTCCAAGGTATTTCTGCATGAGGTCTGAGGTAACCTTGTTTTTCCCTGCTATTTCAGCGTACATGTAGGCGCTTTCCCTCGGCGTCCTCTTAAGCGTCTTGTAGTCTACTTCTACTATCCCGAACCTCTTGCTGAATCCTTCGTTCCACTCGAAGTTGTCTATGAGTGACCAGTAAATGTAGCCTTTCAAGTCTACTCCTTCGCGCATCGCTCTGTGAGCTTCTGCTATGTGGCGCAGGATGAACCTGCACCTCTGCCTGTCATTTGACGTTGCGATGCCGTTCTCAGTTATGTATACTGGCTTCCCATACTTTTTGAGGCTTACGAGAAGCTTATAGAGCCCTTCAGGGTAGACTTCGTAGTGCATGTCGGTGAGCTCAGCATCCATGGGAACTACGTTGAACCTTCTTGTCGGGTCGGGAGATGAAATACATATGTTACGCGTGTAGTAGTTTAGACCTATGAAGTCCCAAGCCCCCTTCAGTTCTTCAAATTCCTCGCCCTGCCCAGCTGGAGGTTGGACTGCTCCTGCGTGTATACTTTCCAGGAACCACCTGTTGTATATTGCGTCGCTCGTGTTAGCCTCGTTGACGTGTCTTTCGTCGTTCGGGTCTAGGGGCTCGAAAACCATCATGTTGTGAACTACCCCCACTTTGGGTTTTGGGTAGCCTTTCTCCTTGCACACTTCGTGTATCACCCTGTATGCTTTGGCGTGAGCTAGTAGGAGGTGCTTAGCTACTGTTAATGCCTTTATTATGTCTCTTTCTCCCGGAGGAAACACGCCGAAGGCGTATCCTAGAACCACGTATACCATGGGCTCGTTTATCGTGTTATAGAAGGGTATTAAGTCGCCTAGCTCTTCCACCACCTTCCTCACAAAGCGCGCAAATATGTCAATGCTCTCTGGCTTCTCCCAGCCTCCCTTCTCAGCGAACCATAACGGGTCTGTGAAATGGTGCAGCGTTATCATAGGGGTGAGCCCCCTCTCCTTCATCGCTTCCAGCACTCTGCGGTAATGCTTAATTTCCTTGTCGCTCCACACACCCTCCTTGGGCTCTATCCTGCTCCACTCGATTGACGTCCTGAAAGTGTTTAAGCTGAGCTTCTTCGCTATGTCCAAATCTTCCTCATACCTGTTGTAATGGTCGCATGCTATCCCTGAAGGGTCAAGCGTGTGCCCCTCCTGCTCCCATTTCCACCAATTATTGTTCGTGTTGTTTCCCTCAACCTGATGGGCAGCAACGGCACATCCCCAGAGAAAACCACTTGGAAAAACCAAATCCCTAAACTCGCCCATAAACACCACCATAAAGTCTTAAATGATCATGAAGAAAGACGCTAACATTTAAAGGTTACCAAAAATCACCCAAACTCGTTTTTACTCCTCCTGTTTCTTCTTGAACATTTGTGCCATGTTAAAAGGGAGAAATTTGATAAATATGAGGCAGTTTTAATTTTTGTAGGCTTGCTTGTTAGGGTGCGTTGGGTTGAGCGGGAACATTGAGGAGGCTTCTCGGTGGATGAAGCAGGCTGAAAAGGATGTGATCAGTGCAAAAAACAGTATTCGGTCTGGCGACTATGAGTGGGCGTGTTTTCAGTCACAGCAGGCTGCTGAGAAAGCATTAAAGGCTGTCCTGTATTTTAGGGGTTTTAGAAAGGTGCTCACTCACTCTGTTTTCGAGCTTTTAAGAAAGGTAGAGAGTGTTTTCGGAGTTAGGCTTGAGGAGCTAAGTTGGGCTGCCAAGGTGCTTGATAGCACCTACATTTCTTCTAGGTATCCGAATGCCATAGCCGGAAGCTTAGCTCCGTTTGAATATTACGGGAAGGAGGATGCAGAGAAGTGTGTGAGTTACGCAGAATCGATATTGAGAGAGGCGAAGAAGCTTATAGAGAAATAAAGGAGAAACTCTGTGGGTTCGTCAAGTTACTGGAGAAAGAGTTTAATGTGAAGTTGGTTGTTGCCTTTGGCTCATACGCCAGAAGAGAGCTCAATGAGGGAAGTGACATAGACTTGCTCATAGTAGGAAGCTTCAAACGTAGGTTTCATGAGAGAACGGCTGAAGTAATTGGGTTAACTGATCTTCCAATTGAACCTTTATGCTACACAGAAAACGAATTCGAAGAAATGTTGAACAGCAAGAACAGTCTAATATTAGAAGCACTAAAGGAAGGCATAATACTAAAAAAGGAGGAGCAAAGTAGCAGAAAAATGAAAGGCGGAGAAGCGTGTGATTAATTTTCCGCAAGAAGCTGGAAGCATCACTGTTTCTTTGCTCATAACTCTAAAACGCTTGCTTATTTTTTGTACTCAAAGATTTTCCCTGAGCAATTTGGAGGATTATAGCTTACGAGTTTAGCGTCAAAGATTTTGTTTAGGGAGGCTTCAGCTATTCCGGCGAGCGCGATTAACCTGCCGCACGGCATAAGGCCATAAACATCGCGTACCTCCTCTTTGTTGAGCTGAGTGCAAACGTTAAGGTAAGTGCAACGTCCTCCAAGCTTGACAAGAACTTCATCGCCTAAATCCTCTAAAACCAAGTCTTCGTTTTTGATGAAGCCTATCTTAACCAGAATATCCTTATACTTCGATAAGCAATCGTAAAGCCCCCTTGATTCCTTAAGCACATTTGTAGCCTCAAGGCTTTGAACCAATTTTTTAGGTGCTTCCTTGCCAAACCTTCGGCATATAGGCCCCACGGCGCCAGCAAGCATGCTCTCCCCTTTGTAGATTCCGTAGACCACTGCTTCCTCTACAGGGTAATCGTCAGCAATTTTAAGCAAAAAATCTTCTAGCTCATCTAACGAGCGCGCAACGCCCTCAAAACCGAAGTTTTCCTTAATATACTTCAAAGCTAGGTCTACAATTAAACTAGCGTAAGAAGGCGAAATCAATGGGTCACTCTTCATTCAAAGTACTAATCTGAGCCTTAATT
>JAHLWW010000097.1 GCA_019057715.1 Candidatus Jordarchaeum sp. JNZ_1113 | reverse complement strand
GGGTGAAATGTCCCTTCCGTGATAATGCTTTCCCGGGTTTTCATGTATGCCGCGTGAAGGCTGGACGCCGACGAAAACGTTTCCCAGCACGACGCCGGGGATGAGAAGGCACCCCTCATGAACCATTATGTCTCCTGGAGGCTGCCCCCATTGCTCGATCACTTTTCTCTTTGCGTCTTCGGGGAGCCTTGAGAACCATCTGGCGTAGTCTTCGAGTGGCACCTTGGGTAACTTAGCAGCCTTCTCAGCCGTCAGAACCCACTCTCCGGAGTTTACAGCTCCGCTCTCCAACAGCATATTTTTGAGGTCCTCTCCGCTCTCCAGCGTGGCGTCAACTCTGAAGCCCTTCTCCCTCATTTTTCTGAGAAGTCGAACGGTGCTCTCAAGCGTGTTGAGGTACGAGGCTTTGCCGAGGTTTTCTTCTCCCGGAGGGTAGTCGTAGAGTATAACTGCAACTCTCTTGTCACTATTAGGCTTAGCCCTGAGGTTGACCCAGCGAGCAGCTCTTTCCGCAACCCTTTCAACTCTGTCCTCTATTGGGACGTACTCGTCAACCGTAGCCCCCTCAAAATTCCTCCTCACCGGACCTATTAGGGGGAGTGGCTCGCACCTTCCGTCCAGTTCTGGAAGTATAACTGTGGTTACCGTTTCCACCGGTGGGATGCCATCCCTCGACTCCAGCCACTCATCGATGCTCCTAGATGATAAAAGCACACCGTGGAGGACAGGCACACCTAGGCGTGAGAGGACTCCGAGTGACTCCCTATGGTCTCCACCTACTGGCCCGCCCGCCAGCCTGAACCATAACAAGTCGATGACGCAGTCCACAGCAGCCTTCCCGTCCCTGAAGAAGAAGCGCTCCATGCCGAGGTGGTATCTGAGGTCGGAGGAGAAAATGGGGACGACGCCCAACCCCTTCGCTTCAAGCTTCTCAGCCAGCATTCTTGCTGCTGGCAGGGTTTGGTCGTAGTGGTATCCTCCGTAGTGGTATATTCCGACCATTCTCCTGTCTGCATACTGATAGTCTGAAAGGTAATCTTCGAGCGACTCGTACACCCTGCTGGTTGAGAGGTTCTGTATAGCCATGCTCGGCATGGTTACTGGTGGCGCTGGCTCTCTCACCTTAACTCCACAGTACTCCTTCAGCAGGAGGAGGAACATGTTGTAGTAGTTTTCCTCAGACGGGTGGTCGTAGTACTTGAGGGTTAAGGCGAAGTTTCTGGCGTGCCTCAACATTCCGAATGGCAGGGTTTTCCCAAGCTTCTCGAATCTCTCCTGCATCCTCCTTATCTGGGCGTAGTTTGGGGTTCCCTTGAAGAACCTCTTCATTACCGGGTTCTCCCTCATGGATGATATTCTTGAGAAGGAGAAGCTTCCCATGCGGGTCAGGTTTATTAGCTCCCTTGAGCCGCCGACGAGGCACACGACGGTGTTCCCCGCATCCTTCAGTGCTTGCACCGTGAGGGGTACCGCCTTGTCTCCTCCTCTCAGGTCTATGAGGGCGACGTCAGCTGCCCGGAGCGACTCAACGTAATCCTCCGCCTTAACCGCCCCGCTGTCGACGTCGTACGCCTTGAAGAACTTGAACTCGAATCCATCAACCTCCTTCCTGACTCTCTCGGCGGCTGACAAGAGGCTTGGGCGCAGCTGGTATCCAACCATAACTATCCTGGCCATATCTGACACCTATGGTGCTCTACAGCCTCCTCAATATTAAATTTTACTGGAAAAGTATTACCAAACTGGTCACCAGATACGTTAGCAGGGGGGCTCAGCCCGCCTGGTTGAACCCACTACACCTCGGATGACTTTAGCAGCTTAACAGCCTTGTGAAGCCTCGTTCCCCTAGTCTTGACTTCCAGTTTTTCGTCGCAAGTCAGAAGCTTTCCTCCAACCCTTTCAGTTAACGCTAAGAAAAGCCCATCGTAAACCGGAACAGACAACTCAACCCCCAAGTTCAATGCGTCCTCGTAAACATCCCGTGAATCCACTTTGACGCATGCCTCAATTATGAATCTGACAGCCTCCCTCAGCAGCCTCTTAACGGTCTCAGCGTCATCCCCGAAAAACTTAATCCTCTTCCATGCTACGTTCGCCACCTCCGCGACGGCAAGGTCCAACGTGTAGAGCACCCTGAAGCTGAGCGTCTCTTTCTCCGCCTCCTCCGAGCATGGGTCGCTGAAAAACAGAGCGGCTATAACGCTGGAGTCGAGAACAGCGACGCCGCTCACCGGGACCTATCCTCCCTTATCAGCTCAGCCGAGCTAACCTTCTTGGTCCCATCTCTGAGTAGCTTCGCCTCCTCGACCAGTAGCCTAGCCTTCTCAGCTCTAACCCTGCCCTCTATGAAGGACCTAACCTCCTCCTGCCAGTTCACAGGCAACTTCTTCATGTCTTCCTTGAGCTTTTTCGGAATCCTCACACTAAACGTTTCGGAGCCCAAAAACAACACCGCGAAAACAGATATGTAAACAAAGATATAAACATTACCTAGAACTCAACTGATCAACTTGCTGACAACCCTGTAAACATACTCGGCTTTCTGGACGGCGTCCTCGGCGTCCTCCCGGTCGTAGAGTTCCTCGGGCGGCACCCCGGTCTCTTCGTCGCCATACATGGCCGGCTCTCTCTCCCTGCGAAGCATCCTAGAGTACCGTGAGAGGACTCCTATCTCCGCTCGGAACCAGTCTGGAAACCTTGAGGACTCGCTTTTCAGTATTGGGCCAACGTCGTGCCACTTCGGCGGCTCGACCCCGACAAACCTTAACGCCGCCTTCAGGAGGAGCTCCACCGCCTCCTGGCACTGCCTTATGACGTATGGGTAGTTTCCCCGGTCAAGCGTCTCCCTCGCGTGGTGTATCCTCTCCTCCGCCTGCTTGAGGTACGACCTAGCCATTGAAGTGTTCCTCATATCTCTATCACGTCCCCAAAACTGTAGTCCCTTTTAAGCCTCCAATACCATGCTTTCCCAAGCCTAACCCTTTCAGCCCCAAGCTCCTGCAGCCTCCCCCTCAGCCTCCTCAGGACGCCGTCGAAAAAACCGTCCCTGTCAAACAGTATGACTGCGTCCTCAACCATATCCAAATATAGAGGAGAGAAAACGCGTGCTTCCTCCGGCGTCTTGATGACAGGCGAAAACTCCACGTGATAACCCAGCTCCTCAAGCCTATCTAGATTCTCACCGAGCTTTTCCTCAACTTCCATGAAAAGTTCCTGTCTCTTGAAGACGCCTTTCGGCATTCCTTTAAGAACTATGAGCAAATCTACGTCGCTATCCCTTCTAGCCTCTCCCCTAGCGACAGAGCCGTAGACAACAACAGACACAAGGTCGCTTCCAAACCTCTCAAGCAGCCTCTCAACAAGCAGCGAGAGCACCTCTCCATAGGGCCACTGTAATCCTCCACGCGCGCCCATCCGCGCCTGAAACCCTCCCACACCACTTTCCATCATGACGCCTCCTAGGCGGCATCCATCCCTAACAGATGGAAGCAAACATTCCAAATTAAATCTTTCAAACAGCTATACCATGATCCCCTTCTTCCTCCTTATATTTTCTCACCTAAAACCACTCTCACGTCAGCTGCCGTCGCAGTACTCCAGCCACTACTTTAGCCTGAACTTAGAGTGCTGAGAAGGTATTGAACTTTGATTTTAGCTAACGGAGTAGGAGTTGACGACGAAGATGTCTCATGGCGAAGCCGGGGAACACTATGCTTCAACGATCCCCTACTCCACACAAAGCGTTCTTCCACATACCGTTCAGTCGTGATGAGGAGTGAGAAACAAGCCTCTTCGTTTACTTTGGAAGCCTTAATGGTTAAAAGCCATTACAGTTAGGGTTTGATATGTGTAATTTCGTGTGTCGCAGGTGATTCATGCCTAGCGCCACCACCAAAATTTTATATTCTTGTTTATCCCACTCATCATTGGTGGGATAATTGGAGGTGCGGCTGAGAATAGACTCGAAAGGGAGGCTTTACATTCCGCCAGAGGTGAGGGAAGAGATCGGCGACACAGTCACGCTGAAAAAGACGGATGAAGGCTTCCTGATAGTTCCAGGTGAGCCGACAAGCTTCCTGGAAGAGTTCCGGAAATTGATGTCAAGGGAGCCGGAAAGAACTGGAAAGCCGGAGAACTGGCCGCCGTCAAAAATGAAGATGATCTGGAGCGGCGCTAAATGATCGTAGGGCTCGACACGAACATCCTATGCTACATACTCGACCCAGCCTACCCCGAGCACGAGAAGGTGAAGGATGTCCTCTTCAGCCTCTCGCCGGAAAAACGCGTTGCCCTCAGCCCCCCTATAATTCATGAAGCATACCATACGCTGGTCTTCGGACAGAAATGGGTTCCGATCGAAGCCGAGAGAAGGCTTAAAATGATACTCAAGCACCCCTACATCGAGTTCTACAGCCAGACGAAGAAGACGTGCACCATAGCGCTCACCATCGCTGCACGCTACAACATGGGTGGAAGAGACGCACTGATAGCCGCTAGCCTCCTAGCCAACAAGGTCCCGACACTCTACACCCACGACCAAGAACTTCTAAACCTGAAGTGGGTCTCGTGGAGGAACTTTCGCCTATCCTTCGAGGATCCATTAGCCACTTGAACAACTAGACGAGCACCCGGAGCTAATGATGCAGGTGCAGTCCGCTTAGCCGCGGAATCCACCAGTGATCAAAGCTTAGAAGACCCTAAAGGCGAAGCTTATCTTCCCGTACCCAGCAGTGGCCAGTTTGCCCACATGCATGTAGCGTCCTAGAGCCAGTAGCGTTAAGGCGTCAACTGCCCTCTCACTCCTCCAGAACTCGTCTGGAAACATGTAGGTTGCGGTTCCCCTGTAGAAGGGGCCGTAGCGCTCCCTTTTCAGCCTCTCAAGGGAGAACTTGGAGGAGAACGACGGCTTAAGCTTACAGTCAACAGTTTTGACGGCTGCTGAGGTGTCTATTATCTCCTTTGCCTCCTCCGCCGACAGTGGACGCCAGCTCCTCACAAGGTACTCAGCAGCCAAACTATAGCGCCTTGCGAGGTTCCTTATTATCATGTGGAAGTCTAACCTGTCAGCGACCCTTCCGTCGTAAACCAGCATCGTAGGAGTTTCAAAGTTGACGGTGACGTACCTCGGCTCAGCCGCCACAACTCTCTCAGCAGTCTGCCTAACGTCCTCAAATCTAACGATGGCACTACGGGAGCCATAAGCGTACTCTTTTCCGTCGTAGACGACCTCCTCGATCCCCCTAACGTCGTTGACGGCTGCCACACGGGAGATCTTGAACCTTCTCCTTTCGTTCTTCATCTTGTCCCTTCCGATGCCTAGCTCTCCCATGTTTGCCAGGGCGAAGAAGTAGACCGCCTCGAATCCCACGGCGCGCTCCCCTATGAGGTTGAGGGCGAAGCGGAAAAGCCTTCCCCCCAGTGGCTCAAGAGGGTCAAAGGTGAAGGGGCGCGTGACGGCTTCAAGCCCAGTCCCCACAGCGGCGTCAGACTTCATCTCAGGGCTGGTTTCGAACGTGAAATAGTAAAGGCAACTCCCCCTAAGGTCGCACCCGTCACACTTACGTCTAGTATAGCTGCACGACATCCTCCTCAGCACGTGACCAAAAACACCGCGGAGAGCACTCCCAGTCCAGCGTGGAACCGAGAAGTCGTCGATGAACTCGCCTTCAACCACACACCTCAGTATCAAACCGCAACCTCCCCGACGGCTTTCACCCATCCAGCTTCATCGCCTCGCCATCCTCAGTCATCGTGTAAAGAATACCCCTCCCACTAGCCCACTTTTTCCACCTGCTAAAATCTAACTCTTCAAAACTTCCCGCAAACCTTTCCACGTCACTTTTAACCTCGCCCAGCACCCTATCCCAGTAGTCAAGCATCTCTCCTCTCAAAACAACGCCTCTATCATCTATCTCTACAAGACGGCTGGCAACCAACTTTGGAATATACTGCTTGTCCATCCCGTTATTCCTAAGCACCCATTCAAGCTGAGCCACGCTAGCTTTTCCGCCAGCCAAAATACCGTTAAGGGTGCCTATTATGTCTCCAAGTTTAAGCGAGAAAAACGGTAACTCATACCAGCTGGAAAAATCCAAGAAAAAGTCATCCTTGTCTCGATCAGGGTGGAGCAACTGGCCCGCTTGGAAGTAATAGTAGTAGCGTGATGGAACAGCAGTGACGCATCCCGACCAGAGTAGGGCGGCGTTTATCTGGTTGGTTCCTCCAACCATGTTAACCCACACCTCCTTCGCTCTCATAGCGTAGAGCGTAGGGTAAGCCTTGCGGAAGCAATCCTCGAAATCCATGTAGTTAACCTCAATAAAGTAGAATTCAGGCAAATCGCTCAACTGGAACCCGTAATGTGAAAGTAGGCTCGAAAGGTAGCGGGCTATAACCTTCGTAGCAGTTTTTCCCTGAGTATTAAACCAAAGATCTCTGCAACTCACTTCCCTTTCTCCAGTTATTACTTCCCTAGACGTGAAAACTACGATAACCTCCGGTTTTCCCCCACCACCTCTACCGGAAAACCTGAAAAAACGCTTAGCGCGCTCGTCACCCTCCCTCGCCGCCTTTAAAGACAAGTAAACGTGGCTTAGCGGGAGAGTTAATCCTCCGGGATTAAGCCCAAGCCCACTAACATGGTAAACCCCCACAGTTTCACCCCACCTCTGCCTACTCTACTCTTTAAAAAAGAGGAGGGTAAAAACCTTGCTGAAATCTTGCTGAAGCACGTCACAGCAAAACATCTCCGAGGAGACGCTTCTCCACAAGCCGGCATGGAAACTAGGAATTACTAATTCTAAAAGTGTTAAATTCTTGTGAAATATCTTTGCAACAGCAAGCCGTACAGTCACCAGAACACGGCCGTTATGGGCCACACTTCACCCCTCCCATCTAAAGTGATCTGGGACTTTTGGGGCGACGGAAGCCCCACATCTTGAGCTGCGTTTAAGTAAGTTTAGACAAACTACTACGTCTCCGTCACTCATACACGCACTCCTGCACTTAACAAGCCGCGCCCACTCCAGTACTACTTATCATCACCAAGCATCCCGGAAACGCTTAAAACAAGTTGACGTAAACCACCAGTAAGCCACCTAACTTAGCCCTTACATCAATGCAGAAC
>JAHLWW010000096.1 GCA_019057715.1 Candidatus Jordarchaeum sp. JNZ_1113 | reverse complement strand
TTAATCTATTACGTGTAGCCTTTCAAGTTGTTTCGAATCTTAGCTAGAAAAATATGAATGGCTCTAATTTTCCTTTAAAATAACGTTTCATAACCTTCTTTATCCTTTTCTCGTCGATCATCTTTCTGTATCCTAGCTTTCTTAACTTTTCCTCCCATTTCACTTGTTCCGGTGGCACCTCGCTTGGCGCCACTTTTTTAGGGTAAGCGAAAAAGTAATGTCGCTTTCTGGGGTCATAGTTAAAGTAAAAGAACCCTCCATCTTTGAAGAACACCGCTACAGAAGTGACAAGGTATTTTCCATGATAACCTGGATTGTTCACCAGCTTAAGTTCTTCCGCCATCTTCTTAAGGCGTTTATTCTCCTCCCATATTGTCTTCATCAGATCTGCTGTTTCATAAAGATCTTTAAGATAGAAGCGTAAAGTCTCTCCTTTATATTCTGTCACAGTGAATTTGGGAACCCATCTATCCGTGACCGCCCCCTTGAAGTGAGGCTGCATAGGGGACTTAACAACGATCTCTATATGGTCTATATCTATCGCCTTGCGCCCTATATCTTCGTCTACGGGAATCCTGAACAAGTATTCCAGAATCTGAGCGAGTGACTGAGCCTCTTCCTCCTTAACTTCTCTTTCTGCCTCAATAGACAATTCATTCACCTCAAAAAGTAAAACTTAATAGACTCTATAGTTCACCGAGAAACTGTTCTAGGGAAATGATTGAAAGTTGGAATACATAAATTTAACCATAAGGTGTCTCTCAGCTTGGCAAAGTGGCAGACGATGTTTTCAAATATTTGCGTAGCTTTTGTTAAAGAAGCTTTAGAAACGATGCTTCAGTCTTTCTTTTTTGCCTGCTTATAGTATATTCTCATTTGACGTTTGCAGTTGAGGCATGTGATCGTGAGGTGTGCTTCCCTATTTACTCTTAGTCGCACTCTGCAATTGACTCCGGGCCAAAGATAGGTTCCACAGTGGCGGCATATCCTGCGCCGGAGAGCCCTTGGCAATCTAACTTTTGCCCTAGCACTTATTGCCCTAGCAAGGTTAACGTATCTCTGGGCAAGGCCTTGATCTTCCGGGAAGACTTCTTCTGCAAGCTTCATTAGTATTCTTATTCTGCTGATGGCGATTCCTTTAACTTCCTCTATGCTAGGTCTCCGTTTAAGCCGAACCATCGCTACGCCCCCGAATGACGAAAGTTTTTTCGCCAGTTTTTCACTCACTCTTCCTGTTGCAATCAGATTTCTCCTTCATACAAAAGGAACAGGAGGATTGAAATTGCTTTTTCTAATTCTCGCTGAGTCGGCTCTGGAGACTATGCCTGCTAGCCTTCAGAACGAGCCCGCTGTTCGTAGCTTGGCGAAAAGGAGAAAGAAAGCTCCTTCAAGACTCATTCTTGATTCCTCACTTTTCCCCAGTTTAGTGAGGAAACTCCCGATGGGGGAGAAAAGAGGGCGCCCTGACATAATTCACATCTCTCTTCTCTGCGCTTTGAGGACCCCCCTCAGCATGGAAGGGCACTTAAAAGTTTATGTTCACACTCTGGATGATAAAATTATTGATATTGACCCCACAGTGAGGTTACCGAGGAACTATAACCGCTTCATAGGACTAATAGAGCAACTTTACGAACACAGTCAGGTTCCTCCGAACTCAAAACCCCTCTTAGCGCTCAAAAACATGTCGCTCCCCGCTCTTCTGAGGGAAATAAACCCTGAAAAAACAATCCTTTTCTGCGAGGAAGGTGTGAGAGTGGATCTTAACGATTACATGAGAAACTTGTCATCACTAAGCAGAGTAGTAGCTATGGTTGGCGGCTTTCCTCACGGCTCGTTCTCGAGTCAGACCGAATCCCTGGCGGACGATAAAATATCCATCTACGATAGGCCTCTCGAAGCCTGGACGGTCGTTTCAAGGGTAATATACTCTTATGAGCTGGCAATATTCAGGAAAACCGAGTGAAAAATAAACATAGAACAGCTGGTACGATACGAAGAAGTCATGTTCATTGGGAGCCGCATCACTCCCCCCTTATCGTGAGAGGGCTGCGATAGCTGCTGAGAAAGTTTCCTTTGCTTCTTCGATCGATGCGATGCCAACAGCTACTGAAGAAATGTTTCTAAGAGAAAATAAATATTCCATTGCTTCTCTCGGATTTATACTTCCTGCGGCAAGGGGCTTCATCGCTATTATTTTAACACCGCTTTCTTTCACCATCTCCATGAACTCCTCACCCCTCACACCCCCCATCATGTAGCCAGCTTTGTTCAGCGGCATCATTAACACGTCTACTTCGAGCTCCTCGATAATGAGCGGAATCGTTCTAGCTGGGTTATGCGTGACGACCCCCGCAAGGTACCCCTCATTCTCTATTCGCTTAATCCAAGCTCTATTCTCCTCCATGTTCAGTTTGTCTGTTTGCTCCCCGTGCAAAAGCACAGCAACCGTGTCGAACTCTGAAAGGTGTTTCAGGGCTTGGCTCGGCATGTCGAAGGGCAAACTACCGACGACTTTGAGGCGGACCCCCGTCATCTCTTCAGCTTCCCTCACCGCTCTCCCTATTTGAGGGTAAGCAACGAGCTGGACTCCATTAACACCAATTTCTATGCAACCTGCCACCAGCTCGGTTATCTTTGAAGGATTCCTAAAAAAGCGCTCGTAGTACTTGTATGCCCTTACGCCGAACTGTCCCGCTCCCAAGAAAGGCGACGTGCCGAGCAGCACTCGTGGCAGCTCTCTTCCCTTAACATTTATTGATGGTATCCTCATTTTCAATACTCTTTCTTCCCTGCCCTTTTGAGTTCTTCCCTCATCAGGTTCCTAATAATCCTGTACATCTCCCCTTTGAAAACCGGAGGAACTATTTTTAGCCTGTCAACTAGCCTCTCGACCAGCTCTTCAACTATGTTTTCCTCACTCATAACTTCTATGCCAAGGACTACGCGGACGCCCACCTCTTCCACAGTAGACTTAACAACAGACCTTATCACTGCGCCTATCACGCTTTCAGGGTCTATGTAATAGGGGAAGCGGTTGTAATCGTATATCTTTATGATACTTAAGGTCTCAGATATACTCTCGCTGTACCATTCAAGGCTACTTGCCTTAAGCCCGAACTTCTCGGCGAACTCCTCCTTCGAGACAGGGTTAGGGAACGAGAAAGGATGTCTACTCGCTAGGTATATAGCTGCAACGTACGCCGCCTCTCTCTCCTTCGGAAGACCGGCCGCCTCGACATACCTTTTAAGGAGCGCTGAAGCATAAACGGAGAGCGCCTCCTCGACGTTGTTTTTGATGAAAAACTTGTATGCTTCCTTGACGAGCTTCGCCTCCTCCTCACCTAAAAGAAAAATGTTCTTTTCCGGAAATGAGTTGTAAAACATTTTCCTTCCTCCCGGCTACTTTTGAGTTGCTTGTTCGTATGCTTTCTGGAAGGACCATCTTGCCGCCTCCCTTACCCTGTTTAACCTGTGTTGGTCCCTGTAATTCAAAATGACAATCTCTCTTATCACGTCACCTGAAACATTGACCTCGTATTTCATCCGTTCATCCTCAGATATTTTTCCTTCATCAACAAGTCGATTGTCCTCCTCCACCATGCTAGCTAAAACCTTCCCGATAAGAAACGAAGCTATTGGAGGAGAACCGTGATAAACCTTCAAATCAGCTGAGGGCACTATTCTGATCCTGTCCTTTTCAACATGTAACTCGGCGAGCGTCGTTTTCCCGTCCTTAGACAGTAAAGGTATGACTCTCCTCTCCTCCGCTTTTTTCTCCATGACTTCAGCTGCTGATTTGAAGCTTGCCTCCTTCAACTCTCTCTCGACAAGCTCTCTGATCTTCTTCAAAACTTCAAGCTCGTAGCTTCTTCTATCTATCTCCTCATCAAGGTATGCCTTAAGCTCGGCGAGAACCTCTGCATCCACTACTAACACCACCTTCCTAAAGGCATCAAAAGCACAGACCTCCTACTTTAATAAGAGGTCTTCCCCTAAAAATAAATCGGTTGAAAAGGAGGGAAGACTGCTTGAAGGAAGGCGAATACGCAGTCTTCAAGTGTCCTAACTGTGGCTGTTACACGTTTGCTCCAACATCTCAGAAAAGCAGGTTCTGCTCCATGTGCGGAAAAATAGTTAAAGTAGACTTGCTTCATGCCGAAATAACAAATGATGCCAGAAGGGCGAGTGAGCTGGTTAGATCCCGCAACGCTAAAAAAGCCCCTCCAGAACTGAAAAAAGCTCTCAGAGAGAGTTTCACCGAAGCTGAGAAGAAAACACCGAAAAAAGGAGCTAGAACCTCATCCCTACTTATGAAAATCCTTATGGAACACTGTTCCGAGGAGGTAACTCTAGATGAGCTGGAAAAACTGTGCACAGACTACGGATTAGACTGTGAATGGGTTAAGGAGAAACTGCCACAACTGGCACTAAAAGGTGTAGTGTTCTTCCCTTCACCTTGGACCGTTAAATGCACAGCTCCCTCGCTCCACAGGCCAGAGAACCAATCCGAAGAAGTGTCAAGTCAAACCACTAACTTAAACAAGTTAGTGATAGACGCTTTCTCGGTGCCGACTTCCAGAGTGAAAGTTGTTGAGTGGTTCGCCGAGAAAGGATACTCTCCAGAGAAAGTGGATGAAATCATCGACAAACTGCACAGAAGCGGTCTCATAATAGAAGAGAAGCCCGGGATATTTAAAAAAGTCGAATAGCCCTTTTTACTCCCTAAGGAACCTAGGCTTCGGCTTAACGGGCTTAAAGTGTTCCCCAAACTTCTCAGCTAGCCTTAAAGCGGCGACAAGCTTATTCTCAGTTGGTGTAAAGGAGTAAATAAGATGCGGCTTTTCACCCCTCAGCGAAACCCTAATTATCACATCGTTTAATCTCTCAACCTCATCTTGAATATCACCCTCAAGAAGTGATGATGCCGCCTCACTGTCTGACGCCCACACTTCTAGTCTGCCGATTACTGCAACTTTCTTCATCTTCTCATTTAAGCCATCTTTCTCTGGTCTGATTATCTCCATCGAGAAACGCGGTCTCGCTTTGAAGTTCGCTTCGCAAAGGAAAACATCATCGTGAGGCTTGAACTTAGATACTATGTGGTGTAACAAGTTCTCTCTGTTCACAAGGTAGAGAGTGATATCCAAGCTCTCCAGAGGAGCATCATTAGACTTGCACCTTACTTTAAACCCGCTGAGCCTATACCTCCTCTTCTCAATCACCCTGAACCTCTCTCTAACCCACTCATTAACCAGAGTATAGTATTTTTCCAGAAGAACCTTATTCTTCCTCAATCCTAACGAGTAAGACACGATAAATGCTAACATAAAGGCGAAAAGCAAAATCGCCCCCAAAGTTCCTATGAAATCGATAGTCCCCGACGTGGACAACGCGACACCCCAAATTTAATCTATAACCTTCCCAGTAAATGGATTCATTTTTTTCTTACAGACAGGGCAAGCAAGCATTCCCGGCTTCCACTTTATCCACTCACCGCAGGCAGGACACATTAATTCGAGTTCCCCCTCCACATCTAATTCTGGCGGAATTTTCAGAAGCTCTTCTTCCTCTTTTTTTATCTTTTCCTCCTTTTTCTTCCTAACGGATTCAGACACACCGAAGCTTACCTGCCTAGCACCCCGCTTGCCCCCCGTCTTCCCCCTTCCCTCATCTGGATTTATCACTTCAAGTATCCTACCGAACACCCCCTGATGCCTTCTCTCCTCTCTTTTTTCCTGTGGGATTTCGGGGGACTGAGCACTCCTCTTAAATTCCTCCACTAGAAGGATTATACGACCAATCTGTGACTCTGCAAGTCCCTTAATGATCACCTTGTTGCAACTCAGGCTCGAGAAGCGGCTGTCTACGTGATACTCCAACTCAAGCTCCTTAGAGTCCCTCTGAGCCCTAACATCACCCACATTCTCCAAGAAGAAACTCAGAGCGGCGACCTCTCTTCCGCCCCTTTTAAGGTTCTTCGCGAAGGATGCAGGCTTACCGTGGAATATCAAGCGAATGTTAGTCACGTAAAGACTACCCTCCTCCGTTTCCCGTCCTTCTCCATCCCCAATTTTAACTCCCTCGGAACTCAACAAAACTTTTTCCCCACGCATGAGGTGAGGAAACTCGCTTCCCTCTATCAACAAAGCCACCCGTTCATGTTCTCAAGTCTAAATGCCAAGAAACAAAATATAAAGTTAGAGTTTCAAACATTAAATTCTGCTAGCCTTTACACGCAAAATCTAATCTAACGCAACAGTAAACTACAGTTAACAAAGCAATTAAAGTCGCTCTTCCCCTTACTAGAATGGGCTTCCCTCTGAAACTTTCCCCTATTGTGTAACGCTTAACATTTTGCCTGGCCACTTTGTCTTTAGAATCTTAATTTTTAACGGCTCTTCCACGTACAAGGTTACGCTGTGGTTTTCCATTATAAATCGCCTGTTTATCTCGTTGATCGTGCTTCCGTTATACATGCAGACACAAACCGTCTTCTTAAGCTTAGTTTTATCAATTTGCTCCTCGAAAAAGAATGGTTTTGTTGCGCGTCTTCGTGACCTCAAATACGAAGCATTGTCAAAGGTAATCAGTAACCCTTGAAATCCTCGTTCAAGCGAGTTCCTTTCAAGCCTCGCAACCTCTTCCACCTGATAGTGAACGCTTGGATGAGCGTCATAAAAGGAGCCTAGGTCTCCAAGCAGAACCCCTTGGCCTTCAACGTTAACTCTAGGCTCCCCAAGAACCATCTGAACACACATATACCCTTTCTCAAGAGCATCAATGATAAGGTGCCTAAGAAGCAACTCCACTCCCCTAGACTCCCCTAGAAGAGCCACGTGACTGGGAGGAATCAAACCCCCCTTCAACATTAAGTCAACATCATCTAGCCTTGTCTGAACCGTATATGGGAGACTTCTCGCGATCTCCTTCAACTTCTCACATATAACCACATAAAGGCCTGAACCAAGTTCATCACACCAGTAACCACAACATATAGGGACAGAGCCATCAAGCATGCATCTTGACGCTTTCCCCTCAGCCTGAACCCAGAACCTACAAGGCTTATTAGGCGAAAACCTGAGATACCTCACTAGGAAATCCCAGTTACTCAAAGTCCTCCCCTGCCTTACCCCATCAGAAAAAACAC
>JAHLWW010000095.1 GCA_019057715.1 Candidatus Jordarchaeum sp. JNZ_1113 | reverse complement strand
GCTCAAAATCCGCATCGAAAAGGTCTTCAAAGACCCGAAACCCAGGCCTAAAGGCATGCTCGTCGCCTTCGCCATCAACAAGCTCAACGAAGAACTCTTCAAGGAACTCACGAAAGGCTAACCTCGCACCGGCTGACCGAATCGTCATTTATATGTGGTCGAAGCGGAGTAAGCACAATATCTGGCTAAGCACAAGCTAAATCTCAAAGGTTAGAACAATTGACTCATGGATAGATAAACACTGCTCCGATCTCGCAGTTCACTTGTCCAGCGAAACCCAAAACTAAGATGACAAATACGAGCTAAGCTACATCTCAAATCTTATTTACAAGTCCTTGAAGAAGGCTCATGTTAGCTGAGAGTTAAAGGATGGTAATACTTTTCAATAGCAACACAATACTACTAATACTTTCGGTCTACCGATGGACTGCCTTATATCCTCCTTAATCGCGCTCTTTAACTTGATGTTGTTGCTTGAACGGGTACGAACCGTTAATATCGATTTGCCCATGATAGAAGGGGGTAAAGTAGGCTTGGAACCTTTGTTTCGCCTAGGGCCATTCTCCATAGGCAGCGAAGGGTTTAAGACCGAAGTCGCCGAGTTCATCGACGAAGAGCCGGGAAAGACTTGCTTTAGCGGGAGCGATGTAGTTTGCGTTTACCTGCTCCACTTTGGGTCCTTCATTAAGATAGGAACATCAAAGCTGCGAAGCGTCGTTGCGAGGATGATTACTCAAGCTCCCTTCCTTGGCGTCGTAGCAGCGGTCATCGAACTGAGAGACGACTTCGAATACGAGTCCGAGTCCATAGAAAGGTGGGCAGTAGCTACCGCTCGCAGGCGCGGCTTTAACGTGCTGAGAGCTCGTAGGTGCGAGCTCAAGGATCTAGTCAAGATATGGCGAAGCCCACCAGACGGCTTTATCGATAAGCTAGAGAGGGTAGAAGCTGAGTCGAATCCGCTTATCGCCGATGGGATGGGTGAGGTAGCCGAGATCGCTGTAGAAGCTGCAACCGTACATGGAGATTTGCTTTTCGAACCGAACGCTTTTTGGTTCACAACAGAATGGAGGAGTATAGTCAGTATCGATCTTCCTCCTCCGCTCGCTGGGAATGCAACTGAGGAGCTGAAGAAGGGGCAAGAAGTTAAGATCAGAGCCTACCCCAACGGCATGCTGGGTCTGCAAGCCGAATGGGCTCAGAAGAGTCTAGGCGAAGATACTGGTGAGCGCATCTGTACCCTGCACGAAATCTGTAAAATCCTGTTCCGGGTGACGCTATGAGAGACCTTTACATCCTAGCCTTTCCCGTACGCTTGGACGTAGAGGAATTGTATATTATAGATCCAAGTGGACGCTCGATTCTAGAAGTCAGGCACGACCTCAACAAAAAGGGAATACCTAACACCGTTGTAAGGGACGGCATAGTTGCTGCAACTGATAACCCCTCAATCCTTGAGGAACTACGCCTGAACTTCAAACCTCTCTTAAGAAAAGACTTAAGAAAAGAAAAGGAAATAACCTTAGACCAATTCCTAGTGGAGACAGGAACGCAGATCGAGATCCAGGAATCACCCGTCGTTAAAGCCAGGCTTGCCTCCTCAGCCCTAGGAATCTATTTTCGGAAGAAAGGCTTTCAGAAGGCTCATATAAAATTTTTCGACCCCAACGATGCAGAACAACTGAATGGTCAATATAAAATATATGCCCACAATGCCTTTATCGCTCAAGTGCACTATCTCCCCGGCACCAAGACCAGTTATGCGCTCGCTCTCGATCCATGCGTAAAACTTGAAATACGGTTACCACTTTCCGAGCTAAGTCTATCTGAAATAAATAATATTGACAATGTCAAAGTAAGGGGCCTATCTCCTTCCATGTTCAAGCTCCTAGAGGTAATCGATGAACCAAGCGCAGATCAACGTGAGATAGCTGCTAAAACCCTGGAGGCTCTGAGACGATTCAACCCAAACCTTTCGGTACAGTATGCGGGTGACCGAATCGCCAAAGTTGTTCCCTATAGCTACCAACTTTTAGAGTATTTCAAAAAAGCCAATTTGATGAAGTTTGAACCTGACTCGCGCCAAGCTTTCGTTTACCTCTACTGCACGACTCTATATCCCGTTGCGTCCCTCGACACCTTGAAAGCCTTGAAGGTGGACATCGACAGCAAGAAGCTTAGATTTTGGATGAGGCCCTCTGAACGTTATGAAAAAGCTGTTAATTATTACGTTAGAAAAATACTATTAGGAAATGAGAATGGAAAAACTGTAAAGATAGGTAGTATTAGAATTTCGATCAGAGAAGAGATTGTAAATATAAATAATCAGCATAATATTAGCTACAGAGTCCTCGCTAAGAAGGTGAGGAAAGATAGCGACCAGCACGTTAGGCTAACGGATATACCTCGCAAAGATCTATGGATAGAAAAAGTACTACCGATCGAAATTGGCTTATCACCAAAAGTGGCAGTAGCCTGCACGAACACAGAAGCTATTGAGGCACTAGAGCTTTTAAAGAAAAACCTTGAGCATTTCCTCTCTTGCATCACCAGAGGAAAAGTTGAAGTTACACCCCTCAGTAAAGGTCGAAGCTCTCAACCCATTTTTGACTCCGTTAAGGACGTTATCAACCTAGCTAAGAGAAGTGGATTTAATGCGATAGTGTTAGTTGGCAGGGGGGACGAAGAAGAATATGCTTGGTTCGAATATGAGCTCTCGTCGATTGATGATAGAATAATTGTGCCGCAGTACATTGACGGTCGGAAGATCGTGACGAAAAGCAAAGAAGGGGATGCAGGAGGAAGCTATTCTACTGAGGAGCACATCTATAATGCTTCTTATACTGTAGCGAAGAGCATTCTACCGAAGCTAGGCTGGCGTTATATCAAGCTATGTGTGCCTGAAGCTCTAAATGAAGCCGTCATTGTCGGAATTGATAAAACTCATGTTACCGTCGGAAAGGGTACAGGCTTAGCCATCGCTGCAGTGTTGCAGAGCGCAGATGGATTACGAATGGACCACTTACCTCCACTGCTCGTTGAAAACGAAAAAGATGCCGTGCTACAGGTAGCCAAAATGGTAAAGGGGAAAAAGGAAAATTATAATGGTCCGGTAATCTT
This sequence comes from Candidatus Jordarchaeum sp. JNZ_1113, assembly GCA_019057715.1. Taxonomy (GTDB): domain Archaea; phylum Asgardarchaeota; class Jordiarchaeia; order Jordiarchaeales; family Freyrarchaeaceae; genus DTBI01. The sequence continues at coordinate 4,243 of JAHLWW010000095.1, read as the reverse complement.
CTGTGTAAACAGATGCTACGTCCAGACGGATATTTACACTGAGCTTCGAAATCTATTTGGAGAGCAACTGATAGTGGTAAGTGCATCAAAAACTCACAGCATGTCTCGCTTGCTTGAGAAGGAAAGAAATACCTTCGTCAACCCGGGGCTCGGTTCCTGCGCAGTTCTCGAAGAAGACGAGAGACACGGGAGGTACCTCGTCGCTTCAACGTTCATCAATAGGGATAGGACGATTAGGCCCGTGCTCGTCGAGATTTTGAACGCAGGGGTCAACATAAACGTGAGGGAAGTACTAGGCTACATCTTTAGCACGCAAGCTCTTTGCATCGAAACACCCTACTATGTTGCCTCAATGCCATGGCCTTTGCACCGCGCAGATAGTCTCTGCAAGAAGATCAGCAAGATCACGAAACACGTCCGAGCTCTACCGAGTAACCCTGAAGTACTTTAAACCCCTGATATCAACTTGAGTAAAACTAATCATGAAAGTAAATCTTAGTCTCAGTAAGCATCCTAGAGCTATAACAAACTTGCCCAAAACTACTTCAACTTTCAAAAATTCATCATCAATTAATCCCAACTATCATCCCAAATCTTTTAGCCTTATGATCATACAACTGATCAAAAAAATTATTTAATTGAAAAATAACTAATTTATCTATAACCGTTTCTCGCCTCGAGAAAACTGATAAATTTTGTACTAAGAATGATTTTTATTTAACTATGATAAAAGGTATTAAAACTGAAAATGTATTTCAAATGCAGCAATACTCGAGGCTTTCATCGCAGTTGCAAGTTAGACATATTAGTATGGTATTACACTTGTAATAGCGTGAGAAGCACCGAGCAGGCTTTGCGCTTTATCGAAAGCCCGAACTTTCCAATTGATATTGTCAATCAAGCTGCCGCGAAGGAGAAGAGTGGTGGCGGGGGGCCTGAGTTCTGGGAAATGGTTTTCTGGTGGACCCGTAAGCCGCTAGCCAGCGCCAGAGCTGTGCTCGCTGCTGCCGCACTACCGGCCGACATAAACCCCGATCTCTTCATCAAGAGCATGCTGAAAGCCCGCGTCAACCTGAAGGGGATTGTGGAGAGTGTCCTACACAAGGAGAACCCCACGCCTCCCGATGAGTGGAAGGAGCGCCTCAAAAAGATGAGGGTACTCGACCCCTTCGCAGGCTTCGGCTCCATCCCACTCGAGGCGATGAGGCTCGGTTTCGGGGAGGTTATCGCTGTCGAGCTCCTACCCACAGCCTACGTTTTCCTCAAAGCCGTACTCGAGTACCCTAGCTGGGCTGTCAAAGAGGGTATCGCTCAAGAGCTTATCAGGGACGTCGAGCGCTGGGGCAACTGGATCATCGAGAGGCTGAAGGAGGACCCCGATATAAAGGAGCTCTACGATCCAGACGTCGCGGTCTACATCGGCACATGGGAGGTGAAGTGCCCCCACTGCGGCAAGTACACACCCCTAATCGGGAACTGGTGGCTCGCACGGGTGAAGAAAGGCTCTAGCGAAGATGAGGAAGGAGAGGAGGGTGCGAGAAGCGGGGTATACCAGCGGCTCGCCTGGATGGACTGGGATAACGGAATACGGGTCGTAGATTTGAACATGGAGCTTAAAGCGCGGGAACTGAGAGCAAGAGTAAACGCCAGGGAGGGTTACGTTGAGGTTGGTGGGCAGAGGTACATAGTGAGAAGGCCGAACGTTGACGCGAAGCGGAAAATAGCTATTTGCCTCCACTGCTGCAATCAGATCCGCTACATATCCTTAAGGACTGGTAGGCACAGCGTCGAGAAACCAAAGGAAGAGAGCGAGTGGTACGTCAAGCGCGCTCTGAAGGATTGGAACCGCAATCTGGAAGCATATCTTAATCGGCAAATAGAGTTGGAGGATCTGCTGCAAAGCGAGGCGAGACCTAGACTCTTAATCAAGGTGAGAAAGGTTCAAACAGCTGGCTTAGGCCTATCTTTCGAGACCACCTCTACTTCGGATGAAGAAAAACTGCTAAAGGCTCTCGAAAAGCTGAGGCGAATGTGGGGAGGCTCAGATATACCCACAGAGCTGATACCAGAATACGAAAAACGGCAGCTCATGGTTTGTACATCGACGGGGGCATGCAAATGGTATAAACTGTTCAACTTTCGCCAGCTGCTAACCTTAGTTAAGCTCGTCAAGCTAATACGCGAGGCAGGCAAGAAAATCGAAGAAGAAAAACAAAAAGAGGGGCAAACACCAGAAGAAGCCCAACGATATGCAGAAGCGTTAGTAACATATTTTACAATAGCACTTTGTAAGTATGCTGATTTTAATTCTGTTGTAACAAGATGGAATCCAGGCTGGTTAAAATTTGAGGAGAGTCTCTCCGTAAGAGGCATAGCTGTGATGTGGAATTGGGTAGACTCACATATGGAAGCGGAGTTAACCGGCACTTTTAGGAGAAGCCTAAAGAACGTAGCAGAAGGTCTCCAATTTCTTATCAAAGCTGCTTCTGGCAGTCCCAGTAGTGTCAAGGTCGTACTTGACGATGCTACTATTCTTGGTAAGATTGGAGAAAAGTTTGACTTGATAATCACTGATCCACCTTACTACGATGATGTCCCATACACCGAGCTTAGCGATTTCTATTATGTTTGGCTTAAGCGGGCTTTGAGCGACGTTAAAGATGATAAGCTCGTACCGCGTTTTCTACCTGAGGCTTTCTTTAAGCGAATTGGTGACGGTTTTAGAGAGGTAAGGACACAGTGGGAGGAGCTTGCGATGCGTGAGGTTGGGCTTAACCCGGGGCGTGTCTCCTTCTTCTCCAGTAAAAAGGTTAGCAAGGAAGAAGCTAAGCAGCATTATGTGGAGCTGCTTCTGCAGTCTTTTAAAACTATGAGAGAGAGATTGGCGGAGGATGGTTTACTAGTAACGTACTACGCTCACACTGATCCTGAAGCTTGGGAGGATTTGATCTCTGCGGGCTGGCGGGCTGGTTTACGTGTTTCAGTTGCGTTCCCGGTTGCGACAGAGTCAGCTCAGCGGGTTATAGCTCGGGGTAAGTCTGCTTTGGATACTTCGATCGTTGTGGTGTGGAGGCCCGGTGTTTCGGGGGAGGCTTTAGCTGATGAAGTTTATCGCGAGGCTTTGATGGCGGCTGAGGAGAGGGCACTTCAATTGTTGAAGGCTGGGCGCTGGGGTATGGACTTGTTCGTGGGTACGCTGAGTTCGGCCTTAGCGCCAGTCACCGCAAGGGAGAGGATCATCGGGGTAGACGATATCGGTAGGTTTGTGAAGGAGAGGATCTACCCGCTTACTGCGAGGGCTCTCGCTAGGGCTGTCGCTAGGCTGGTGGGTGCCTGCGTGTCGGGCGTGGAGGTGAGGAGTCCCGAGGCTGTTTTCTACCTGCTAGCGAAACTGCTTTTGCCGAGGGGGGCAAGGGCTAGAGCGAGGGTGATGGATCGTAGCTCCGTCCACATCTTGGGCTTCGGGATCGGCTTGGACGATAAGCGGCTGGCAGAGGTAGCTCTCGTGCAGAAGAGGGGGGAAGTCTTCCGACTGCTCGAGCCCGCTGCCGCTGAGCGCGACGCGCTGATCGAACTGCTGCGCGAAAGGGGGTTAGATCCGGCGAGGCCTGTTCTGCGAACTTGTGTTGACGCGCTGCACTTGCTGGAGTTCTACGCCCTGACTTTGGGGGTGAAGGAGTTCAATGAGCCGTATGAGAGGCTGCGCTCGCTGGGGGCGTTTTACGTTGATGAGGCGGTGAGGTTGGCAGAGATTCTCGCTAGCGAGAGGTTGCTGCCGGCTGGTGACCCTGAGCGGGAGCTTTGTAGGCGGGTTGTGGGCTACTTGACGGGTAAAGGCACGCTTGAGGGGTGGCTGTGATGGAGTTTAGGGATTATGCGAAGCCGAGAAGCGACCTTTTCGATGAGGCTCTGGACGCTCGGCTTGCTCCTTCGCTGGCTGAGGCTTATCTGGAGCGTGGCCACGAGCTGTACTGGAAGCCCGACCTGTTCTTTGCTGCGACCTATCTTTCGGACGCGATGAAGCGGGTTCTCAGGGAGGTGGCGGAGGCGACATTGGGGAGGGGTGTTCGAAATGCCTTCCCCTTGTTCTCCTTGTATGGTGGCGGTAAGACGCACCTGCTGCTAGCGATCATGCACGCTTGTCGAAGCCCCAGCTCGTTCGCCCGGCTGGACTCTGACCTCGCAAGGCTGTACGTTCAAGCGAGACCTAAGGTCGTCGTTCTGGACGGGGAGTCGGATGAGC
>JAHLWW010000094.1 GCA_019057715.1 Candidatus Jordarchaeum sp. JNZ_1113 | reverse complement strand
GATGAATGCCTGATCTCTCGCAGGCTTCGCTGAGCGTCAGCAACCTCTCAATCATCATACAAAAATGTTAAGAAGTGTTATATAAAGTTATCTATTCGGGAACTGCTGCAAACCCTTCTCTAAGAGACCTAACCTCCTCCCACAACCTGTTCATGTTCTCTTCGAGTTTGTCCATTCTTTTGAGTATTTCTGCTAGGCTAGGTATCCTGCAACAGCATACTTGAATTCTTTGTCTTTTTCGAGGAGTTCTATGAAGCGTTCTTTTAAGTCGACGTCCATAGTATTCCCTCACTGTAAATGATTCCCTTTTTTAGTAATTTAAATTTGCCTTATAAATGGCAAGTTGTTTATTGAAATTTGTTAATGGGGAACTAAAAAATGCTGTTGGTGGCGAAATTAAATAGGTGAGTTTTGATTGAGTTGGTATTAGAAGTTCTCTTCTTCTTAATGAAATTTGAAGATGGAGAGTTGTCTGTCAATACATGTTATTTAAAAGTGGTGAAAGAAGTGGGGAATAGCTATTTGACTTTCAGAGATGGTTTTGTTTTCATGTTTTGAAGTAACGAGTGCGGTGGGGAGATTTATGAAGGATCATGATTTTTTCGTGAGCTTTATTTTTTGTGTGGGTGCTTGTACGGCTTGAGGGGGTATTGGTTTTCCTTCAGCGTAAATTTCCGTTTTTAATTGGATTTGTGTGGGGTTTTGCGTTTTTGGTGTTTTCCACGTTGTGGCGAATACTTTCTCCTGCTGCTTGATTTTTCCGCTCCATATTTTTTGTGTCGCTGTCGGGGTTACAGCCACTAGTTGGACTTGGATTGGTGTCTGGACCTTCTTTTTTACGCTGATGGTCAACTTGACGTTCTGGTCTTCTGTTAGGGTTGGTGGAAGCTTGGTGACGGTGACCTTTACGAGGGGAGTGGGGGGCGAGGTTACTGTGATGAGTGGGGAAACCTCTGTTAATGTGAAGGCCTTGTCCCCGGTTTTCAGTTGCAGTATGGCTTGGATGTATGCTTGCTTTCCGGTTAGCCAAGGGGGCACATCCATTTTTCCTCGGATCTCCGTTTCCCCTTTTGGTTTAAGTTTGAGAGCGACCTTGTTCTCCGTTTCCAGTTCCCCTTGAAGAGTGACTAGTTGAATTTTGCCCTTGGCCTCTACTGGTTGCTCTTTAACATTTCTCAGCCCGATGCTGTAGCTGGCTTTTCCTCCCGCCGGCTGCGTCTTCGCGTTTATGGTTATGGAAGTTACTGCTACTGGAGGTAAAGGAAGTGTTTGGACATCTAGCTCTTTTCTGTATATTTTGACTCCTTCAGCCTCTAAGCTTACCCTTAACTTCCGCCTTCCCTCTTCTCGCCATGCTTTGACTGGAAGGGGAATTACATGCTTTCCTTCCTGCACGTCGTATTCTCTTCTCACTGTAGTGTCGGTTTCAGCTGAGACTATGAGTCTGACGGGTTTCACGATGCCCTTTACTTCCACCTTAAACTTCACAACAAGCGTTGAGGACGACGCCACCTCCTTCGGAATATTAACCCCTATAACTTTAACGGCGTCCTTGACTGGAAGGGACGTCACCTGCACGCTTCTCGTCCTACACTCGGCCAATACCGCTTCACCGTGGAGAACGCGACAGACGAGAGCGAAAGCCTCCCCCTTAACTTCTTCTCCAGCCTTAACCTTGTAGGTTAGTCTTTCAGACTGCTTCACGGTCAGCTCTCTGCAGTCTAGCAGCTTCTCCTCTTCTCCCTCCAGTATAACTTCAACCAAGAATGGACCTGTTACCTCCGGGTTAAGGTTTCTAACTTCAAATACAGCCTTGCATGCCTCCCCCCACTTAACGAGAGAGCTGGAGACATCACCGGAGACACTCACACGAGGCCTCAAGGAAACGTGGGAAACGTCTACAGCCCTTGAAATTCTAACTCCAGTGGTAGCCTCAGCCTTGCTTCTAGGCTTGGAAGCTTCTTGGAGGCGCTGTGATGGTTTAGATGGACGGGCGAGTTTAGAAGGCTTAGTTGCGTGTTGAGCTTTCAAGGTGGGGGTTTTCTGTGCCGTCCTAGCGGAGGATTTGGATGATACAGTCGCCTTGACCGTTGTTCTTGGTTCTATCTTTGCTGGCGTAGGGGGGGTGAACGAGGTGATCACTTTAACTCTAGGTTTGGCTTCTTCCGTTCTCGCAGCAGTGGATTCCGTCTTTATGGGCGTTGTTGCAAGCGTTGCAGGTGGCGCAATAAGCTTCTTCGACTTCACTGTAGCGGCTTTCGCCTGTTGGACTTCAGCGGTCAGCCTGGCGGGTTTAGCTGGCTTAGCTGTTGGTTCCACTTTTTTCTCTACTTTTATCGGTGTGGTTTTTTGTTCTGCTACTAGTTCGCCCATGTATGAGACTTGGATTCTGAGAATGTAATGTTCCTCAACACTTGATGGAAGTGTTACGTTTAAAACCGTGGGGATGCTTATCTTCTTGGATAGGAGTGGCGTGGTTTTTCCTGGTTTTTCTGCGAGAATTGTCACTTGATATTCTCCCTTGAACTCGGGCGTCTTACTTTCCACTCTTACCTTGAGCTCTCTTTTCTCTCCTTTTATGATGGTTTTCGGCGGGGTTTCAGCCATGATCCTGACGCTTGGAGTTGCAATGGCCTTAAAGATCTTGGTTTCAACTTCACGCGTCTCCACGCCATCGCCCTTCAAGGTGAACTTTAAACGGCATGCCTTGGTTCCTTGGAATGCCTTTAGGGGAATCGTTAAGGGGAGTTGTGAGCCCGTAATCTTGACGGGCTTACCCGCCTTTAACGCTACCTTTTTTATGGTGGTTTGGATGGCTTCATTCCTCTCAGCAAGAACCACCTTCGCTATCAGCGTCGCCTGAACATCTCCTTCTCCCTCTAAATCCAAGGTGAAGGGTATTTTCTCCCCTGCAACTACCATGGACGCCGCAGTCTCCGCTCTCATAGATACTTTGATCGCTGGACGAAGCCTTTCTGTAACTTCCACTTCAGCTTCTCCGAACGCTTCGATAACGGGGTCTCCGGAACCCGTGCAGTACTTGCGGGTAATTTCCATTAGGCTACGAACCACGGCGCTCATGTTTCCGCCTGAGGAGTCGTAGAGGTAGAGGAGGTAGTCTGCTGGGGAACACGGGGGTTCAAGGCGTTTTGAGCCGTAGACAGAAACAAGGAAGGGTTCCAAGTATTCTTGGAAGCCAAGCGCTTCAACTTCTTCTCTGACGTATTCGAACATGCCTTGGACGGCCTCGAAGAGCTTAGTGTACGGTGAACCTGAAGGTGAAGCGTTGTATATCGACGCCGCTCTTCCCTGCAGTCCCCTGTCGATAAAGAACTTTCCTAGCAGAGCGTAAAGGATGGCTTTCTCCCTGTTCTCGACGAGCACGCTTGAGCTGACGTTTGGCACTTTTCCGCCATTGCTGGTCAACTTGACAGCTTTTAATGCTAGGGCTTGAAGGAGCGCTACTAATGCTAGTCTCCTCGCCACGCTGAACTGAGAGTCAAAGACTCTGACTTCTATTGTTCCGTAGTCTGTGAAGGGGAACACGTCAACATACCTGTCATCTGGAGGCTCCCTCATCACCACACTATCAAAGAACCTTCTATCAAGAGATTCAAGGTACGGGATGTAGTGATCCTTGTCTACTGGTCCGACTTGGCTAGTGTTGTACTTGAGCCTAATGTCGCGAATGCAGTCTTTACCAAGCACGACTATTTTCCCCTTTTTCTGCACTTTTACGACGCCCGTAACGCCCTCCTTGATGAATGGGGAGTTTGCCGTGAGAGCTATCATGTGGGGAATGAATGCTCTTATCATGTTGTATACTGCCGGTATATCCTGTCTCCTCATTCCTCCTATGTGGTAGTGGTCTCCGAAAGTTACTCCGCTCCTATACTCCTCCTCGAGGGGGTTGAACCCTATGGAGATGAGGGAGTATCCTGAGGGAAGGGAGGCGTACGCTACACTGTAGAGGGTTTTAATCCACCACTCGAGTTCCTCCATCGACTCGCATGGAGGGGTTACAAGCTCTAAAATCCAAGTTATCTGGCTCACGTTAGGGTCTGGGCCGAACACGTCGATTTCCACACTTCCTTGATGAGTCTTGTAGGAGGCGACGACGTAGGGTAGACGCTTCCCCCTCCTCTCTTTTTCCTTGAATGAAACGCTTAGAAGCTTGCCCGCAACTTCGGGGGGAGCACCCGCGGCGGCTTTCTGAAGGTTTCTAAGTGCGTTCTCCATAAGGTGTTTCCACACCTTTAGTAGAGGTGCGCCGCGGAGTAGTCTCCCTTTCTCGTCGACAACTTGAACCTCCATTTCTATTCCCTGGGTGAAGGGAAGCCGAGGCATATCGATCACTCATCCACTTAAAAAAGGGAAGACAAAACTCAATAAGCGTTTCTCAACGAGGTGTTTCACGCCGCCCTTTAAATACTCTAAAATGCTGGCTTCAGGTATTGGTCGTAGAAGCTCTTCACGTTTTCTGCTTCCCTTTTCTTAACAACGCCTGCTTCCGTTAAAAGGCCTATTCCTCTCGAGAAGAGGCTGGCCACTTCGGGGTTTAGCAGATAGTTGAGCTTCTTCAGCCCGGAGGATATGGCGCCTCTCATTTCCTCGCTTAGACTTAAGCTCACAAGTTCTTCCAGTGAGGTTGAGGGGTTAACCCCGCTAGCATCCACAATCAAGGGGGGAACTAAGGCAACCTCGTCTTTCTCGCCTAATAACCTGAAGGCGAAAAATGGAACGTAAATAGTCACGGGGGGCTTCTCGGTGAGTGCTGATGAAGGAATGAGAAAGACTTTGTTTGCCTCAACCTGGCTTCTGGCTTGAGTAATCCACTTCCTGAAGTATTCCTCGTAATCATTTCTCAGCCTTACTGCCTCGGAGAGAAGATGCCTCATCTGCTCCGCTTCAGATCCAACTTTCGCCACCTCTCTTTCCATTTCTCTGAGGAGCCTCTCTTCCTCCTTGCGGAACTCCTTCTCGGCCTTCTTTTTGAGGCTCTCTTTTTCCCTCTCGAACTGGTCTCTACGGTTAAGGTAGCCCAAGTATTCCTTTTCAGCCCTAACGAAGGCTTCAACGGCTTCTTTAAGAGCTCCTATCGCAACCCCGATTTTTTCGAGGACTACCTCAGGGTCGCCTCCAGACGTAGCGTCTGAAATAGCTTTCTCCAGTTTTCTCGCATAATGTGAGAGAGAGGTGGTGGCGGGTGGTTTCTCGAGAAACTTTGATGCGTCTATACGCTTGACCTCGTCCTCGAAACGCTTCCTTTCCTTTTCTATCTTTTCCTGAGCAACCTTCCTAAGTTTTTGCCTCTCCTTTTCGGCTTCCTCCTCAAGGCGTCCAACCTCCTCCCTGAACAAAGCAATCTTCTCGTCGATCAATTTCACGTTTTCCCTGAAAGACTCAGCAATTCGCTCTAAGTTGATCTTCGTGAGCACGTTGATAGACGACACGCAACCCACCGCGGCTTTCAAGGAAACTTTTTCCGGAACAAGCTCTGCCGAGTTAACGTTCCACTGTTCTACTTCATGCAAACGGTCAACAAGCCCTTTTAGGGGAGCCCCACTGAGAATCCCAGGCAAGTTAGTCTTGAGCGGCTTGGAGTAGATCTTCCTGAAGTGCGAGGAAGCAGCTCTTAATTCATCGACAAAGGACTCCAAACGATTAACGCTAAGCTCGCTGAAAGAAAAAGAGGGGTAATGGAAAACCATGCCTGAGAGAGAACCGGATGCCTCCACAGCCACCATGTTTTCATCGTCAGCGGGAACTAGGTGGACAGGAAAGAAAAACCTTGAAATGGATAAGAGCTCGCCTCCACTGGAAGCTCTCCTCCAAGCGAGGAGGAAAGCTAAGGCAATTTCGACCGACTCCTCATCACCAGAAAAAACCCTTTTCTTATGAACAACGAAGGGGACAGAGAGGATCCCGATCAACAGGAATCACCGTGCACATATTCACAAAAATATTAACGGAGGAAAGTAAATTTAAATGGTCGCATGTCAGGAGGTTGATTCTTGAGGAGGGTTTTGATAGATACCGATGTTGGATTAGACGTGGACGACGCTTACGCTTTGGCCTTTGCCGCAAGGTCGCCTGAGCTAGCCGTGGAGGGCGTTACGACGGTGTATGGGGACACGCTTCTAAGAGCTAAGATCGCATGTAAGGTTTTGAGGTTGGCGGGGAGAGGAGACATACCAGTCGTGGCAGGATTAGGGAAGCCACTGTCACGTGATAGGGAGGCGTTTATGTTCGGATTCGAAGGGGAAGGAATACTAGATGAGGAGGATGAAGGCGTCTCAGTGTCAACTGATGCTGCTGACTTCTTAGTTTCGATGTCCACTTCTGGAGTAACACTAGTCACAATAGGTCCTCTAACCAATGTTGCAGCAGCTATACGTTGCGATCCCGAAGTTGCCGAGAAAGTTGAAGAAATCATAGTGATGGGAGGGCTCTTAGAGCCAGTTCTTGTCGAGGGGAAAGTTATTCCTGTCCGAACTGAGTATAATGTTAATTGTGATCCGGAAGCGACGATCACGGTGCTTGAGTCGGGGGCGAGAGTTACGCTTGTCCCATTAAACACGACGATGAAAGTTGAGAATGCTCTTGGCGAGGCTGAACTGGCGGCTCTCAAAATGGCGAACACACCCCTCACGCGGATGCTTCTTAGGGCAAGTGAGCTTTGGCTCAAGCGTCTGGGCGAGCTGAGCCATGCATCGGGAATGCCTCCGGAGAGAGTAAGGCTTTGGATGCATGACCCATTAACGGTCGCCTTAACCATTAACAGGCATATTTTCACTATTGAGAAACTTAGGGTTAAAGTTTATGTTGAGAGAGGAGAGCTGAGGATGGCTATCAGAGAAGATGGATGCGAGATCAACGTTTGTCGGGGAGCAGACTACAAAGCGTTCAAAAAAATGCTAATAGAGAGACTCGTAAAAATCTAGCATTCAGACAGCCCTGTTTGAACATTAATGGTTACGTATCTGATCCTTAACGTCAGTTTTCCGCCTTCAGTTTTTCAATGAGACCAATGACTCTTTCCTTTATCGCGTCCCTCAATTTTCGAGCTTCATCTAGAGGCATCTTTGCCGGGTCAGGCATATTCCATTCTTCAATATGCTTAGCGTAAACCAGCGGACATTCATTTCCCCCACAGACTATCACTGCGACATCCATGTTTTCCTGCATATCTCGAGTCAATAATTGAGGTTTCTTTCCGCTTAAGTCTATGCCCTCCTCGAGCATCAGTTTCACAGCGTTAGGGTGCACCTCCCTAGCTGGGCGAGAACCAGCGCTAAAGGCCACCATTCCCTCAGGCGCAAACCTGTTAAAGTAGGCCTCAGCTATCTGGCTTCTAAAACTATTCTCAACGCATACAAATAGG